>JAMOBD010000086.1 GCA_039908345.1 Magnetospirillum sp. WYHS-4 | reverse complement strand
TCCGACGGCCCGAAGGCGTAGTGGGTGCGTTCGGCCTCGCCGCCGGTGTAGGGTTCGATGTCGAGGGGAGCTTGCGGCACCGCCTCGTAGTCGGTCTCGCCGGAAATCACTGGATAGGGGCCGGCAATGGCCCCGTCTGGGCGGCGAAGCGCCAGGTAGTGGGGGACGAGTTCATTGGCTTCCCCGTCGGGCGTTCCGCCCTCCACGCCTCTTGCCGCCCATTCCAGCGGCTCGGAGGTGATCAGGGTCTCCCCGTCCCAGCCGACGATCTCGCCGCCCTGGCCCCAGCGGGGCATGTCGTGGACGAGGGCGATCAGGTCGCCATAGGTGGGAATCAGCCCCTCCAACTCGGTCTGGAAGGTGACGAGCTTGCGCCGATAGCGGTTGGCAGCCGCCATGTAGAGGCCTTCACGTCCGGCATGGTCCTTGTCGGTGCAGCCGGTGAGCTGGAGGCGGGCGGTCTTCTCCTCGGCGGAATCGGGGAGCTTGGCGGTGACCTCGTCAGGCCGCCAGGTGCGGGCCGAGAAGTATTCCACCGTCACCGCATCGGCGGTCTCCTCACCAGGCATGACGTAGCGGATGCGGAAACTGCCCTTGGCGATGTTGCGGGGGCCGAACAGGGCGACCGGCAGGCTCTGCGGTCCATCGCGGACGATCCGCACGATGCCGCCCTGTTGGATGGGCACGGCCCGGCCGCAGCGGGCGATGCGGGTCAGCGCCTCCCATACCGTCATGGAGGTGTCGAACACCCCGTCGAAGTGATCGCCCCGGCCGTCCCAGACGGCATCGAGAGCCAAGAGGCCGGTGAGATCGACCTTGGCGTCGGCCAGTTCCGCGCCGTAGTCGGCTCGGGCCACGTCGGCGAAAGCCCAGGCGATGGACCGGGTCGGCACCGGCGCCGACCATCCTGCCTGGGACCAGACCGGCAGCTTGCGCGTCACGATGCAGTTGATCAGCCGCGACGTGCGCTGCGACAGGTTGTCGGTGGCCCGCATGCGGATGGCCAGCAGGGTTACCGACCCATAGTCGGGCTCGTCCTGGAGCCAGGCGCTCAAGCCCGCCCAGCGGATTTCGTGGCCAGTGCGGGACGAGGTGTCCTTGTTGTCGGTGCGCCGGAGGCGGACCTCGTAACGGCCCGGCGCCACGACGTAGCGGTAGCTCAGCCGGATCGGCGTGTTGGTGGCGGCGGAATGGCTTTCCGAGGCCAATTGCTGCCAAGCGCCGATGGCGAGGCCTTCATCGTCGATGGTCCGGGCCTCGACCACCCAACTGGCGGAACGGGCATCCAACCCGCCGGAATCGTTGGCGTAGTAAAGGCCACGGGCGAAGACGATGTCGATGCCGATCCGGGTGGCGGTGGTCTCGGCCGAAGCCGAGACGAAGGGACCGATCCAGCCGGTCTCCCCCGAGCCCAGGTCGTTGGGCGCGGTCAGTTCCTGGCCAGCGACTTCGGGCGCCGAGGTGACGTTCGGATCGAACAGGGTGACGGCGCCACCCGGCTCGACGATCTCGTATTGGACCTCGGCGAAGTTGCCGATGTCGGTGTCCTCGATGCGGATGGCCTCGAGGTCGTAGTAGCCCTGACCGATGACATGAAGCTGGTGCAGGTACTGCTCGTTGCCGGCGTACTCGTACCAGGGCTCGGCGGCGAGATCGGGATAGACCAGGTGGCGGCCGTAGATTACCGGAATGGGCTGGCCGAGCCGGGCCTGGTTACCCTGGGCCTGCAGCGAATAGGTCGGGCTCGGGCTGGGCGGACTGCCCATGCCGCCAAGCCCCCAATCGGCCGACGGTCGGGCCGGATTGGGGGCAGGAACCAGGGCATTGACCAGCGCCCCACCCACCAGATTGACGGCGCCCGAGATGACGCCCCCGAACACCTGGCCCCAGGTGACCGAGCCGAAGGCCGCCGCCCCGCCCTCGAAGCCGAAGGCTCCGGCCAGGGCGCCGCCATAGGCCGCGCCCAGCGCCATTCCGGCCACCATGACGGCGACCATGAGCACGGTGCGGAGCGGGTTTTTGCCGCCGCCGCCACCTCCGCCACCCCCACCATGGGGGAGCGCCACGAAGCAGACCACGTCGCCAGCATGGATCACCAGCAAGGCCCATTCGGCCCGGAGCACGGCGCGGCCGTTGACCAGGCAGATGGTGGGTTGAGAAAACTCGGCGATGCCCTGCCCATCGAGCCAGCCCCGGATGGTGACCGGCTTGGCGACGGCCATCACCTGGCGATCACGTTCCGGCCGCAGGGCATTGCGGACCATCACGACAGTTGCGGGACGGGTCACGGACGGTCTCCGATGAAACGGTAATAACCCTCGATCCGCCAGCCATGGGCAGCGAGGCTGTCACGGGTTTGGGCGACCACGCCCTTGTCACGGACGACGTGCAGCACCCGGCCGCCGTCCACCGCCAACCAGATGCCGACATGGACGGGATAGCGGGCCTGGCGCATCAGGACGCAGTCGCCCTCTTCAGGAGCTTCGACCAGGTCCCAGCGTCGGCGCTCGGGGTGGTCGCGGAAGGCCCTGGCGATGGCGAGCAGGTCGTCCGGGTTGGGGATGGCCGGCAGGTCGCGGCCGAATCGTTGCCGCTGCACATGGCGCACCAGCGCCCAGCAATGGAACGCGTCAGGCCCATCCCCCGTGGCGGACCACGGCAGGCCGATGTACTCCGATGCCCAATGCATCAGCGTCGCAGTCCCGGATACTTCTTGATGGTGTAGATGTCGCTGGGGAACGCCTTGTTGCCGATGTCGAGGACACGGGCGCGGCCGGTGACACGGAACACGTCCACCTCGACCTCGGAGAGGGTCATGGTCAGCGGCGGGTCCATCTGCGGCCCCTCGATGTCGGTCGAGAGGTAGGGCCGGTAGGTGACCTCGATGGCATCCTGGCTGATGGCGGCGGCGTCCAGGTGACGGGTGATCTCGCGCCCGACGTTGTCGAGCGTCACCACAATCTCCGGCACCGGGATGGTGTCCACCGGCGGCAGTTCCATCTCGAAGCCGAGCGCCACGAAGGGAACCAGCAGGCTGGCGTCGCGCGTCGCCCCCGCCTCGATCCGGGCGACAAGACCGACCTTGCGCCGGGCCTCCTCGTCCAGGCCATCGAGCACGGCCTGAACCTCCGCTCCGCCGAGCCCGAGCCAAGTGGCCGTGTCCTCGTAGTTCCTGACCACCCGGATCGGCTTGGCGATCCCGTCCTCGATGAAGGACGGGTGCCAGATCTCCAGGGTGTGCAGGACGACGACATCGGCCGGCGCGGAGGCATAGGCCTCGCGGATGGCCTCGGATAAGGCGGGATCGGGCATGGGGGGCTCGTTTCAGGCACAAAAAAGCCGGCTGATGCCGGCGGTCGAAGGGTGGGCCTGGTGGGGGCGCGAACTACCAGGAGAAGGCCTGGATATCCTCCAGGGTGGCGAGGCTTGCGATGGCGGCTTCGGCCTCGTCGCTTGCCAGCCGAATGAGCTCACGCTCGGTATAGACCTCCTGGAGGGTCGTAGTGCCGTTCAGGGCATCCCTCTCGCGGGCGCGCTCGACCTTCCAGTCGAGATTGGCGATACGCTTCGCGGCCTCGGCCTTGACCCGCCGAACCATGGCGGCTTTGGCCGTCTGGAGTTCCTCGGCCTTCCTTTGCGTGACTCGCTCGTCATCGATCGCGCGGACCTCGTCGTCGGTGGCGCCGTCGTAGCGATCAACGACCTCACCATCGACGAGATGGAAGCGGTGCCCCAGGACCGAGTCCACCGGCAGGTCGTGGTCGCCCTCGGGGCCGATGACGCCCCAGTCATTGCCGTGGGGAAAGCTGATTTTGCTGGCCATGATCAGATACCTCCGATGATCGGGACGATGTAGGGGTAGTTGGTCGAGTGGTATGCGCTGTCGAAGATGTAGACGTTGAAGCCCGGCACCTTGGAGCTCATGTCCCCCTTGTCGGCGATCACGTCGAACACCCTCTTGGTGTCGATATGCGACATATAGATGCCGTAGCCGCTGTCCGAGTTCGGGCTGTAGGAGACCATGAAGTCGCTGTCGCGGATGGGAGCGAACGACCGGCCATAGCTGGAATCCTGGTATTGCAGGAAGGCGTACTTCCCGTCCGACACCCGGATCAGGAACACCTCGGCCCCGGCCCCGTAGTAGTAATAGGGCTGGTAGCAGATGACGTATTGGCCGTCGTTGGAGATCTGGAAACGGATGCCGTTGCGGTCTGCCTGCTCCATGCCGTAGGTCGTGGTCGTGCTCAGCGTGTGGGTGGCTTCCTTGGTGTAGCCCCCGGAGCCGTTCGGCGTGAACCGGTCCAGCATGCAGTAGTTGCTGGGCTCCATGCGCACGACGATGATCTTGCCGTCGTCGCAGGGAATGACGATGCCGCGATACAGGCTCTCGGCATAGCCGGCCGAGTTGGCCGTCCAGTCGAAGACGGTATGATGGGTCTCGTCGAGATTATTGAGCCAGGAACGGCGGTTGCTGGCGGAGATATCGAACGGCGGGACATTCGAGTAGACGTGCAACCTCATGGAGGTGCCGCCGTTCTTGTTCTCGTTGACGACCAGTGTGCCGGTTTTCTCGTTGTAGCCGATCATCCCGTATTTGTTGTAGGTGCCGAAATTGTTCTGGGCGTAGAACTTGTTGTTGGTCCAGGCCAGATGCCAGCCCTCGGTGCCGGCCAGACGGCCGGGCGCGATGGCGCGGGGCGCCACGCCTGCGTACTGGTTCTCCATGAACAGGGCGAGGTTGCGGTTGGTCTTGTTGTTGACCCAGACGCCGACATTGCGGAGCGCCGTTGCCGAATAGGGGCTGGCACGCCCGATCATCGAGCCATCGGGGCCGACCGCCAGCGCCAAGTGACCCAAGTGACCGCAGCGCGCCGTGCCGTCACCGTAAGACGTATCCGTCGAGCTGATGTTCGAGTTGGTCTGGCCGTAGGAATACCAGTTGTTGAAGAACTCCGTGCCCATGCTGCTGGTGCTGCCCTGCATGTAGCCACTGTCATTGTAGTGCTGGCGACAAAGTTCCTGGAGATAGTGGTTGTAGACCACCGTGCCCCAGGGGGCGGAACTGCTCATGGTCACCACGGCGAAGGCCGGGCGCTTCCAGGGGTCCAGCAGGTCGCGGTCGAGATGGCGCTGGTGCTGTTTTAGCGCGTTGAACGTCAGGATATCCATCGTCAAACCTCCGTGATGGCTGCGATCTGCCCGTCGGGCGTGTAAGTGAAGGTGAAGGCGCGGGTGTAGGCGATGCCGCCGAGGGTCAGTTCCTCGGCATAGCCCGCCATGGTCCCGTCGTCGTTGTAGGTGATGCCGTTGATCAGGCGCGGCCCCTGGCGAATGGAAACCGCCCGGCCCGCGAGGTCGTATTCGACATCGCCCGCGACGATGGCCCCGGTGAACAAGGCCGCGTTGGCGGCATCGACCGAATAGCCCGCGCCGGTTCCGAGATAGCCGGCGAGGTTGACCTCGAACTCGGCCATTTGATCGTTGATGCGGGTTTCGATGGCGTTGGAAAAAGTCTCGATCTCAGTGATGGCGGCATTCAGGCTGGCGACGATCGTGCCGTTGACGAAGCCGGTGGCCGTGGCCAGCCAGAGCGTGTTGACGTGATCCTTCAGCGCCTGGGCAATGGCATTGAGCCGGGCGGGGATTTCGCGGGCTTTGGAGTTGTTGAAGATCGAGACGTTGTCGGAGAACGCTGCAAAAGGGGCGGCATTGGGGATCGGGGGGATGGTCAGGGGCATGGGATCAGGTCTCCGCGTAGAAGGTTTCAAGGACACGATCGCCGAACGATTCCAGGGTTCGTTCGCCGACCATCACGGCGCCGGTGACATCCAAGTTCCGTTCGTCGAGATTGAGCAGCATCCACCGCTCCTCACCGCCATGGGGGATGTTGCCCAGCCGGGAAGCCCGGGTGAGCATGAGGATGTCCTCGCCGCTCAAGCCGGGGGCATAGAGCGCGGCCGCCTTGGCGGTCACCTTGCGCAGCAGGGCGTCGTGGGCGTCGGTATCCTGGACGTCCTCGATCAGTTCGATGGCCTTCACCATTAGCGCGAAATCGTCCATCCGCAGGTTGGAGGCGTCGAGCTTGGCCGAGATGGTGGCGAAGGCGTTGTCCTGGGCGGTCTTGAGCGTCAGGTAATGGGCAAGGGTGGTCATGGGCCTTCCTTTCAGAACAACTCGATGCCGAGCGCCCGGTAGTCCGAGCCCCTGCGGGCGGAAACGACCAGGGTTTGCAGATCCAGCCCCGTGGCTTCGGCGACGATGACGGCCGCCGCCTCGGCAGCCGTGGCGAAGCTCTCGGCCTGTCCGGCGCGGAAGGTGCTCATGGTTTCCGACTGCGCGGCTGCCGTTGCGGAACCAGCCGAGGCGGTTTCCGATGCGAGGGCCTGGGCGGCCGACGCGGATGCAACGGCCTCGGCATCGACGGCCAAGGCAGAGGACGCCGCCGCCTGTTGTTCCGACAGGTGCGCAGCTTCCGCGCTCGTCCGGGCGGCGACTTCACTGACGCCAGCTGAGATGGCCGAAGTGTTGGCCGCTTCGGCCGAGACTGCGGCGCCCGTCGCCATCTGAGTGGCGATGGCCTCTGCCGCTGTGGTGGCGATCCGGGATTGTTCCGCCAGGGCGGCGGCAGTTTCCGCCGCTTCCCTGGATGCCTGTGCCGCGACCGCGCTGTCGCTGGCCGCAACAACGCTGTCCGAGGCGGATGTGGCGCTGGCGGCGGCATTCGTTTCCGACAGGCTGGCGGCCTGGGCGTTGGCTGCGATGGCCGCCTTGCTCGTTTCCGCCGTTTCGGCGCCCTGGACGGCCAGCGCCGCACTGGCCGCTGCGGCGGCAACCTTCTGATCCAGCGTTTCCAGACCGGATTGAAGCCGGGTATCGATGTCGGCGATGGCCTTGGCCACCGTCTTGACCGGGCCTCCTTCCGTCTGGACGACCGCCTGATCGTCGCCATGGACGATCTGGTGCAACAATTGCCCATCCGCCGCCGCTTGCGATACGGCGGCGCTCAGTTCGGTTTGCAGGGACATGACGTGTTTCTCCGTTACCAGGCCAGCGGACCCGGCAGGCGTCGGTGAACCAGGGCGTTGAAGTCCCGGATGGAGGCCAGAAGCAGGGTCGGATCGTTATCCAAAAAGATGCCGAGGGCCTCCTTGTCGAGGGTGGGCCGCTCGCGGATTTCAAGCTCCGAGGCGATCTCCCACAGCACCCCACCCACCAGCTTGGCTTCGAACTGCCGCGTGAATCGGGCCTCGTGCTCTACCAATCCCATGCCGCCCAGGAGGGGGATGTCGAACCACTCGCCGCCCTCCTTGGCCTGCCACTTGTACCAGGCATCGAACAGCGCGAACTGCTCCCGCTTCATCAGCCAGCGCACGGAGATGCGGGACGGCACCTGGGTGAAGCGCTTTCTCTGCCGCGCCGGTCCCGCCTCCATCTCGGTGCGCAGGATCGCCTCGCCCGGGCGGATGCCGTAGCCCTGCACCGTCGGCAGGGGCAGCGTCGTGGGCCAGGTGATGGTCATCGATAGGCTCCGGCAGCCGGATTGAGACCGTAGCGGCGTTCCAGGGTGGGGGCCAAGCCCTCGCCCCGGCCGATCTTGCGGCTCATCAGCATCTCCATCTGCTCGACGAAGACGTCGATCATCACCTCGCCGGCCGCGCCACGGCGAGTTTCGGTGCGGGCCTGGGTATTGGGCACGGTATTGGTGACGGTGGGCTGCACGACCACGGTCACGCCGCCTTGCCCGCCCGCCAGATTGAAGCGGTGGCGCGGATCGTCGCGGGTCAGCACCTCCTCACCGCGAAGGGCGACGATGGGCACTTCGCCCGAGCGCAGGCCGACGAGGCCGCCGCCGTGGAATCGTTCCGCCGTCCCGAACAGGCCTGGATCGACATCGCGGCGGCGAAGCGGGTCGTGGCCGACCACGCCACCGGAATGGGCTTCCAGGATCAGCGTCGAGTTGGAGGGCGTCGGGGTCGGAGCCTCGCTGCCGCCGCCCCCGGTGAACCATCCAGCGAGGCCGGAGCCGATGGAGGAGAACAACCCCTCCAGCATGCCGCCGAAGGGCTTGATCACCGACATGCGCCAGGCGGCGCGCAGAGCCTCCTCAGCCATGGTGTTGAACAGATCGCCCGCCGCCAGCTTGCCTGTGGTCGCCCATTTGACGAAGGCGTCCTCGCCGGCCTGAAGCGACTTGGCCACTGCCTGCTCGGCGGTGCGGGCGGCGTTGCTGGCCTCCTCCACATAGTCGTGGACAGCCCGGACGGCGCCGTCACGCCATTCCTTGGAGGCATCCAGCTTGCGCCGCTCGGCCTCCTCCACCGCCCGGGCGTAGGTGTCCTGGTCGATGGCGGCGTTGGCGAGCAGGGTATCGAGTTCGGCCAGGACGTCCCGGTATTCCTCCTCGGCCGTGCGGTGGCGCCGGGTGATCTCGGCCCCCTTCTCGCGGAGCTTGGCCTCGGCCTCCAGTTCCTTGTTGAGATCGTCGATGGCCTGCTTCTGGTCGAACAGGGCGCCCGACAGGCGCTCGACCTCGGCACGCTGTTCCGCCGTCGCCCCCTCGGGGAGGCGGGAGAGCGCCTGGTCGATGGCTGCACCTCGGGCATCGGTCAGCCCGCCCAACTGGCGTTCCAGATCGGCGATGACCTTGCGGGCCTGATCGCCGGTGCGCGCGGCGGCCTCGCGGATCGGCTTCTCGATGGCCTCGATCTTGCGGGCGGCCACGTCGCGCAACAGGGCGATCTCGCGATCGACATCGACCGGATCGATGCCCGGCAGGCCCCGCTTCTTTTCCGCCGACGCGATGTCGCGGGCAAGCTGGTCGTGGACGGCGGCGATCTTCTCGGCGGCGTCCACCGCCGCCTTCACCTTTTCTGCTTCCAGCGCTTTGATGCGCGCCGCGATGGTTTCGGCGTTGCGCTCTTCTTCGGCCTGACGGCGCCCTGCCTCGGCCTGGTCGCGCTCCGCACCGAAGGCTTCGACCTCGGCGCGGCCACGGGCGACCAGGTCGTCGATCTCGGCCTTGAGGCGGTCCACCTTGGCCTGGGCGGCTGCGGTCGCCTGGTTAATGCGAAGCCCGTAGGACGGATCCCAGGTCACCGACCCGGAGCGCAGTTCCGCCAGACGCTGTTCGGCTTCCACCAGTTCGCGGCTCTTGGCCGCCACCTGCTGGCTGATGTCTGGCTCCTTGAGCCAGCCCCGGATGCCGTCGATGGTGGCGGTCAGCCCCTTCAGCGTGGTTTCCACCACGCCGCCGATTCCGGGGGTCTTGGCCATCTCTTCGAGCAGGTTGCCCCAGGCCGCCTTCAGGTGATGGACGGCGCCGGTGAGCCCTGAGGCTTCGGCCTCGCCAGCGCCGCCGACCTGTTGCTCCAGGGTCTTTAGGATCAGCGCCTGGGCGCCGGCCACGTCGCCGGTCTCGACCATGGAGGCGATCATGTCCCGCTGCGAGGCGGAGAAGCTGACACCGACCCTTTTGAGCGCGGACACACCCTCGACGGGGTCCTCCAGCGCCTTGCCCAGTTGCACGGCCGAAGAGCGCAGGTCCTGGCCGAAGACGGCCGACAGGTCCTGCGCCGCCTTGATGGCGCGCACGAAGGTATCGCCCGAGACCGAGCGGAAGGTGGCCAGCACCGAGGAGGCATCCATCACCCCTTCGGCGGTGGCCATGGTGCCGGCCTCCATGGCGTCGGCCAGATCGTTGAGTTCCTGGCCGGTCAGTCCCGAGGCATGGCCGGTGGCCTTCAGCACGGCTTCGAGCCGCAGCAGAGATTGCTGCGCCGACTCCATCTCGCGCAGACCCTGCCCGAGCGCCATGGTCAGCGCCCCGACCGCCGCGCCCGCCGCCAGTCCCACCGGCCCCAGGCGCAGCATGGCGGAGCCCACACCGCCCAGGTTGCCGGCGAAGCCTTCCAGATGCCCCCTGGCCGCCGAGGTCACCT
>JAMOBD010000085.1 GCA_039908345.1 Magnetospirillum sp. WYHS-4 | reverse complement strand
GCGCAGCGCGCGCTGCGCCAAGTCGACGGCTTGCGGCAGCGCGCCCCGGCGGGCGAGGATCGCGGCCAGGCCCAGCAGCGCCTCCCCCTCGTCGGGGAAAAGATCGAGCACGGCGCGGTAGTGGCCTTCCGCCTCGCCGTCCTCCACCCGCGCCGCCAGCGCCAGGCGGGAACGACGGCAATCGGGCCGTTCGGCCAGCCGAAGCCGCAGTTCCGCCTCGCTCATCGCATCGAAAGGCAGGAAGGTCATACCAGTTCCGGGCGGCCACCCGGTTCGCCAAGGGCGAAGTCCATCAGGTCGCGGGTGATGGCCTCGAAGGCGGCGTCGACCGTATCGCAGCGATGGAAGAGGCCCAAGTCGGCGGGATCCACCATCTCGTGGCGGACCAGCGCGTCGAAGTTCAGGATATCGTTCCAGTAATCGGTGCCGTAAAGCACGATGGACAGCTTCTTTTCCATCTTGCGGGTCTGCACCAGGGTGATGAGTTCGAAGAACTCGTCCAGGGTGCCAAAGCCGCCGGGAAACACCACGATGGCCTTGGCCAGGTAGGCGAACCAGAACTTGCGCATGAAGAAATAGTTGAACTCGAAGGCCAGTTCCCGGGTGATGTAAGGATTGCCTTGCTGTTCGTGGGATAGCGCGATGTTGAGCCCGACGTTGACGCCGCGGGCTTCCGAGGCGCCGCGGTTGGCGGCTTCCATGATGCCGGGCCCGCCGCCGGTACAGACGACGAAGCGGTGCCCGTGGGCCAACCGGGATTCCGACAGGCCTTTGGACCAGAGGGTCAGACGGTGGGCCAGTTCGCGGGCGTCCTCGTAGTAGCGGGACATGGCGGCCGTCCGCTCGGCCGCCGCCAGGTCGCCCTCGCCCCGGTGGGCCGCTACCAGCTTCTGTTCCGCCTTCTCGGGCGGAAGGATGCGGGCGGAACCGAAGAAGACGATGGTGTCCTCGATACCGTAGGCCTCGAAGCGGGCGGAAGGCTCCAGGTGCTCCGAAAGGATACGCAACGGCCGTCCCGTCCGGCTTTTGATGAAGTCGGGGTTCTCGTAGGCTTTGCGCGGCGGACCGTTGTGGTTGTTGCGGCGGCTCATGGGCCGCAGTGTAGCGAAGCCCTCACGCCACCGAAAGGCCCGTCAGGTCGGGAACGATTTCGGTGCCGGGGGGAAAGGGATTGGGGGCGCCGGGGGGCACGCGGCCCAGGAAGCGCAGCCCGGTGGCGGCGGCGGCCGTGGAATCGGTGGTGGCGTCGCCGATGAACAGGACTCGGCCGGGCGCCAGGCCCTCGGCGGCCAGGATGTCGCGGATGATGGGCGCCTTGTGGCGGGGCGATCCGAAGATGCCCTTGAAGAAGTGGGCCATGGCACGCCGTTCGGCGATGCGCCGCAGTTCGTCTTCCGGGGTGCCGGAAACCACATAGAGCGGCAGGCCACGGTGGTGGGCTTCGACGAATACGCGGGCGCCGGGTACCCAGGGGGCGGCGACCACCGCATCCTCGACCAGGGCGTTGTAGCGCCGGCCCCAGTCGGCGACCTCGCCGTCGGACGGCTCGATACCCAGGAAACTGCGATGCACATGGCGGATCTTTTCCAGGCGCGAGATGCCGGCGTGGGCGGCATGGTGGGCGCGGGCGCCGGCCCGCACCGCCTCGGGAAAGTCCTCGTAGAGCTTGTCGAAGGCCCAGGCCTTGATCTCGGCGGATTCCGCCAGCACGCCGTCGAAGTCGAACAGGACGGCGCCGACCGTCATGCCTTCTTCGGCTTGGCGGGCTTCCTCGCCGCCGCGGGCTTCTTGGCGGCGGGGGCGGCGGGGGCCGCGACGCCCAGCTTCGCCTCCAGTTCGGCGACCCGCTCGGCGAGCTTTTCCTGCTCGCCGCGAGCCTTGGCGGCCACGGCCTTGACAGCCTCGAACTCGTCGCGCGAGACCATGTCCATGCCGGCCATCATGCGTTCCAGATGCTGGCGCATGTGGCTTTCCACCTCCGCCTTGGCATTGGCGAACATCTGCATGGAAGTCGGGAAAGGCGCGCGGGTCCTTGGTCATGGCCCCATTATGCCGAAGCGGGAGGGGCGGCGGAACACCCGGTCGGGTAGGAAGCGGCTTCAGCCCCCCCGAACGCAGCGGGCGAAGTTGTAGATGCGCAGCACATCCCCTTGCGGGCCGGCGCCGACCGGCAGGCGCGATTCGTCGCCGCTCTTGGGGCTGGAGCGCTGGGCGCCGGCGCCGTGCACGTCGAGCAGCCTGACCCCGCCGCCGCGCGGATCGCGCAGATGCCCCTGGGCGCGGCCGAAGGCGATGTAGATGCCGAAATCGCCCAGCCGTGGGCCGTCCAGGTGGCTGGTCGATGTCCAGAAATAGGGCCAGTCGCGTTCGCCTTCCGGGTCGCGGATGGCGGTGATGGCGAAGACGGGGTCGATGGCCGCGGAACCGGTGGCCTCGGGCGAACGGGAATAGTCGACCAGGCTGTGCAGTTCCTTGGCATCGGGCAGGCGCCAGTCGGTCCGGCCGGCGAAATCCAGGTCCTCGCAGAACTTCAGCGCCTCCTTCCAGTCGAGCCGGCCGTCCCTCATCCGCATGTTCCGGAAGGCGCCGTCGCCGCTGTCGGCCTTGAGCCAAGTCAGCCCGGTGGCACGGTCGGCGACCGTGCCGTCGCCCGCGTCGACAAAGTCGTTTTGGCCATAGGCCGGATTGCCGCGCACGTAGCGGGCATACCAGGTCCGCCGGCCGGGCCCGCCATCCTGGGGATAGCCCTTGATGCGCCCGTCGGCGAAATTGACCCCGAAGAAGGCCCGGTCCCGCCCCATGGTGGTGCCCAGGTAGACGGTGCCGGAAATGTACTGGGCATCGATGAAGCGGCCCTGGGCGGGATATTCGAAGGCGAAGAACCGGGTATCCAGGTAGGGCCAAGCGTCGTCGGGCCGGCCCATGTGGGGCGGGGCGGAGCCGGTGGAGCCGCGGAAGTCGATCAGCGAGTAAAGCTCCTTGATGGTCGGCACCCGCCAGTCCATATGGCCGCCCACCCGGCTGGCGGCGGCATCGGCCGGGGCGTCGGCAAACGGGGTGCGGCGAAATTCTTGCTGCCACATCAGCCCGGTGACCAGGTCGGTGACCGTGCCATCGCCGTTGTCGCGATAGGCCGGGGCCCGGAACCGGTATTGGGCGTCCTGCCCGTGGAAAGGCCGGCCGGGCGCCGGACAGGTGGCATGGCCCCGGTCGTCGAAGCAGGTTTCCTGGCCGGTGTCGACCACCGGATAGGAAATCTCGGCCCGGGCGGGCAAGGCAAGAAGAAGGGCGAGGGCGAGATATCGCATGGCGTCTACTCCGGTCGCGGCAGGCCGCAGGCGGCAAGGGCTTTTCTCTGGCGTTCGGCCAGCGCCGCCTCGTCGAAGCCGTCGGTCAGGTCGTGAAACATCTCCTGCCAGTCCAGTTCGGCCTTCAAGCGCAAAAAAACGCTGCCGAGACCGATGGCGGCGCGGTCCATCAGCACGAACTCGCGCGGCGGCCGCACGCCGCCCAGGGCATGGAGTTCCTTGTGCACACGGGCCGCCACTTCGGCGCCGTAGCGGGTGCCGGCCGTCTCGTCGATGGGGCGGACGCCGTCCTTGAGCAGGGGGCCGTATAGGAACATCGCCCAGCGGTTCAGCACCTTGAGCACGTCGCGCGACAGATTGCGAAAGCCCCAGGTTTCGTAGGCATGGGCCGCCAGGTCCTCGTCGCCGTCGCGCATGGCGCGGTAAAGGTCGATCACCGCCCCGACAAAAGACGGCGGAAAGACCCGGATGCAGCCGAAATCCAGCAGGTTCACCCCCCCGTCGGGGCGGACCGTGTAGTTGCCCAGGTGGGGATCGCCGTGGATGGTCCCATGGGTATAGAAAGGCAGGTACCAGGCGCGGAACATGCTGCGCGCCACGGCGTTGCGCAGTTCCGGATGGGCGTCGACCACGCGGGCGATGGGCTCGCCGTCCAGCCAGCCCATGGTCAGAAGGCGGCCGGTGGACAGGTCGTCTTCCACCGCGGGGACGGTCACCGAAGGCTCGCCGGCCAGCATGCGGGCATAGAGTCGGATGTGGCGGGCCTCGCGCCGGTAGTCGAGTTCCTCGCGCAGACGGGCGGACAGTTCGGCCAGGATCTCGGAAGGGTCGATGGCGCTGTCGTAGCGCCGCCAGATGCCGAAGATCATCTTGAGCTGGCGCAGGTCCGCTTCCACCACCGCCGCCATGTCGGGATATTGCAGCTTGCAGGCCAGGGGCCGGCCGTCCAGGGAAGTGGCCCGGTGCACCTGGCCCAGGGAGGCCGCCGCCGCCGCTTCCCGGCCGAAGGCGTCGAAGCGGCCCTGCCAATCGGGCCCCAGTTCGGCCGCCATGCGCCGGCGCACGAAGGCCCAGCCCATGGAAGGCGCGTTGGCCTGCAACTCGGTGAACCGGGCGGCATATTCGGGCGCCAGCACGTCGGGGATGGTGGACGCGATCTGCGCCACCTTCATCAAGGGGCCCTTCAGTCCGCCCAGGGCTTCCTTCAGGTCGCCGGCATGGGCCCCGGCGTCGAAGGGTAGGCCCAGCACCCGGCCACCGGCATAGCGGACGGCCAGTCCCCCCACCGCGGCGCCGACGCGCGCATAGCGCTTGACCCGCCCGCCCAAGGAGTCCGGCTCATCCATGCAGTCCTTGCGCTCCCAGCCAGTCGAGGATGGATTGCGCCACCTCCTCCCAGCCCGGTTCCAGCATCAACCCATGCCCCATCTCGGGGAACAGGTGGGCGGTCTGGCCGAACAGGGCCGCCGTCGCCTGGACGTGGAAGGCCGGGATCAGCGCATCGTGGCGGCCGCCCATCACCAGGGTCGGCGTGTCGCGCAGCAACAGCGTGTTCGGTTGATCGGGGCCGTACATGTCCATGGTGGCGCGCCGCGATTCCATCTGCACCTTCTTCAGATAGGAAGTCGTCACGTCGTCGGGAAGGCGCCTGGAAAAGAGCGCCTGGCTCAGCAGGTCGGCATCGGCGAAATCTTCGCCGAAGGCCTGCACCATGCCGATGCGCCACAGCAGCAACGGGTTCTCGACGGTCATCGAGGCCGCCGGCCCGGCCAGGCCGGTGGGCGGAACCGAGGCCATAAGCACCAGACCCGCTCCGGCGAAGCGTTCCAGGTATTTCATGGCGACGAAGCCGCCCATGGAATGGCCGATCAGCACCGGCGGCTCCGACAGGGTCTCGGCCACCCGGCGGACGTCTTCGACATAATCGGCGATGCCGTGGCGGTGCAGTTCGTCCCGGCCGCCGCTCCCCCCGTGGCCGCGCAGGCTGGGGGCGTGCACCGCATGGCCGCGGCTGCGAAACCAGGTGAGGAAATGCTCGTCCCAGCACCATGCGCCGGCGAACGAGCCATGGACGAACAACAGGGGCGGCCCCTTGGGCTTGCCCTTGGCCTCGTAGTGGATGACTTCCAGTGCAACCGGCTTCATGACGCCTCCTCCAATTCGTCGATCAAGGCGGAAACGATCGTCAGGCCCCGCTGCCAGAAGCCGGGATCGGTGGCATCCAGCCCGAAGGGAGCCAGCAGTTCCTTGTGCCGCAACGTTCCGCCGGCCTCCAGCATGTCCAGGTACTTCTCCTGGAAGCCGGGCAGGCCCTCGCGATAGGCGGCATAGAGCGAGTTCACCAGGCAGTCGCCGAAGGCATAGGCGTAGACGTAGAACGGCGAATGGATGAAATGGGGAATGTAGGCCCAGAAGTGCCGGTAGTCGTCGTCGAAGCGGATGCCGGGTCCCAAGCTGCGGCCCTGCACCTCCAGCCAGATTTCGCCCAGGCGCTCGGCCGACAGTTCTCCCTGTTTCCGTTCGTCGTGAACCCGCGTCTCGAACAGGTGGAAGGCGATCTGGCGCACCACCGTGTTCAGCATGTCCTCGACCTTGGACGCCAGCAGGATGCGGCGGCGCTTCGGATCGGTTTCGGCGTCCAGCAGGGAGCGGAAGGTCAGCATCTCGCCGAACACCGAGGCGGTTTCGGCCAGGGTGAGCGGCGTGTCGGCCATCAGGGCCCCCTGGCCGGCGGCCAGCACCTGATGCACGCCGTGGCCCAGTTCGTGGGCCAGCGTCATCACGTCGCGGGAACGGCCATGGAAGTTCATCAGGATGTAGGGATGGGCGGACGGCACCACGGGATGGGCGAAGGCCCCCGATTCCTTGCCGGGACGCAGGGCCGCATCGATCCAACATTTCTCGAAGAAACCCTCGGCGATGTCGGCGAGGGCAGGAGAAAAGCCGCGATAGGCCCCCAGCACCGTCCGCCTGGCTTCCGCCCAACCGAAGCGGCGATCGACGTCGTCGGGCAGGGGAGCGTTGCGGTCCCAGTAGTCCAGGGCCTCCACCCCGAACCATCCGGCCTTCAGCTTGTAATAGCGATGGCCCAGGCGGTTGAACACTGCTTCCACCGAGGAGACCAGGGCGTCCACCACCTCGTCCTCGACCAGGTTGCCCAGGTTGCGGCGGGACACCGGGCGCGGATGCTTGCGCCAGCCGTCCTCGATGGACTTGTCCTTGGCGAGCGTGTTGATGACCAGGGTGAACAGGCGCTCGTTCTCGCCCAGCACCTTGCCCAGCGCCTTGGCGGCCTCGCGGCGGCGGGCGCCGTCCTTGTCGGACAGCATGTTGAGGGTGTCCGACAGCGCCAGCTTGCGCCGGCCGACGGGAAAGCGCAGGCCCGCCAGCGTTTCGTCGAACAGGCGCACCCAGGCGGCGGAACCGGCGACCGACTTCTCGTGCAGCAGCCTTTCCGCCTCGTCCGACAACTGGTGCGGCCGGTAGACCCTGAGGTCGCGGACCCAGGAGGCATAGTGGGCGGCGGCCGGATCGGCCATCTTGGTCGCCAGGACGTCGTCTTCCAGGCGGTTGATTTCCAGGGTGAAGAACAGGGTCTCGCTGGTGATGGCGTTCACCCGCTCCTGGATCGTCTGGTAGAAGCGTCCCATGGCCGGATCGCCCATGTCGGCGGCGAAAAGAAGTTGGGCGTAGCTCATGATGCGGCCCAGCAGGTCGTTGAAGGCTTCGTAACGCCGCAAGGCCTCGCCCAGCGTTGCCCCGTCCGCCCCGGCCAGCCGGCCCTGGTAGGCGTCGCGGAAAGCGTCGGCCTCGCGCCGCGCCCGCGTCAGGTCGGCTTCCAGTTCGGGGGCGTCGGGGCCGGAATAGAGATCGGCGAGATTCCACTCGGGAAGACCCGGCCCGGCGGCGCGGCTATGCGTCATGGCTGACTCCTTGGGCCAGTTGCCTGTATAAAGCTGGAGGAAAGCGGGAGCGACGGCAAGAGGGGACGATGAAACCGGCGGAGTCCTGGACCAATCTGGTGTCGATGTTTTTCGCCCAGGCGGAAGCGCGGGGCGAGGCGCCCTTCCTGTGGGCCAAGCGGAATGGGGTCTACCATGCCCTGACCTGGCGCGAGGCGGCGGTCCAGGTGAGCGGGCTGGCGCGCGGCCTCCGGGCCTTGGGCGTGGAGCCGGGCGACCGGGTGGTCCTGGTATCCGAGAACCGGCCCGAATGGCCCATCGCCGACCTGGCGATCATGGCGGCGGGCGGCGTGACCGTGCCCGCCTACACCACCAATACCGAGAAGGACCATCTGCACATCCTGGCCGACAGCGGCGCCAAGGGAGCCATCGTTTCGACCCGTCGGCTGGCCCGCAACCTGCTGCCCGCCTTGCTCCGAAGCCCCGAGTCCCGCTTCGCCGTCGCCCTGGAGGACGCGGGCGCGGACGGCCATGCGGGCAGGCCGCTGCATTCCTGGGCCGAGGTTCTGGACAAGGGCGGTGCTGCCCATTGGAACGTGGTGGCGGAGGCCGAGCGCCTGGGACGCGGAGACCTCGCCTGCCTGATCTATACCTCGGGCACCGGCGGCACGCCCAAGGGGGTGATGCTGTCCCACGGGGCCATCCTGCACAATTGCGCCGGCGCCCGCGACGCGCTGGAGGAACTGGGCCTGGGCGACGAGGTCTTTCTCAGCTTCCTGCCGCTTTCCCACTCCTACGAGCACACGGCCGGGCAGTTCTTCCCCATTTCCATAGGCGCCCAGATCTACTACGCGGAAGGCGTGGAAACCCTGGGCACCAACATGGCCGAGGCCCGCCCGACCATCATGACCGCCGTGCCCCGGCTCTACGAGATGCTCCATTCTCGCATCGTCCGCGGGGTGGAAAAGGAAGGCGGGCTCAAGGAAACCCTGTTCAAGGCGGCCCTCGATCTAGGCCGGCGCCGCTACGGCGACCCGGCCGGCCTGGGCCTGGCCGACCGCCTGGCCGACGCGGTCCTGGACCGCCTGGTGCGCGACAAGGTCCGGTCCCGCTTCGGCGGGCGCCTGAAGGCCCTGGTGTCGGGCGGGGCGCCGCTCAACCCCGACGTGGGGGTGTTCTTCACCGCGCTCGGTCTGCGCATCCTGCAGGGATACGGCCAGACCGAATCGGCGCCCGTGGTCAGCGTCAACCGTCCCCTGGGGCCCCGCATGCATACCGTGGGCCCGCCCCTCAAGGATGTGGAAGTGCGCATCGCCCAGGACGGCGAGATCCTGGTGCGGGGCGAACTGGTCATGCTGGGTTACTGGGGCGACGTGGAATCCTCGCGCCAGACCGTCAAGGATGGCTGGCTGCATACCGGCGACATCGGCGAGTTCGATGCCGACGGCCATCTGCGCATCACGGACCGCAAGAAGGACATCATCGTCAATTCGGGCGGCGACAACGTGGCGCCGCAGCGCATCGAAGGCTTCCTGTGCCTGGAGCCGGAGATCGGCCAGGCCATGGTCTTCGGCGACAAGCGGCCCCATCTGGTGGCGCTGCTGGTCCCCGACGCGGATTGGCTGAAGACCTGGGCGGACGCCCGGGGCAAGATGCCCGACTTGCGCCTGCTGGCCGACGACGATGACCTGCGCAAGACCCTGGGCGCGGCGGTGGAACGGGTCAACCGGACCCTGGGGCCCATCGAGAAGGTGCGCCGCTTCCTGGTGGCGACGGAGCCCTTTTCCATCGAGAACGGCGAGATGACCCCGACCCTGAAAATCCGCCGCCACGTCATCAAGGCCCGCTACGGCACGGCCCTGGAGAAGCTATACGGCTGAAGGGCGCGGCCCGCCCTTGGCGAGCCCCGGCGGCTCGTGCTAGGGTCGGCCCCGCAATCGCAACCGCTTCGCAGGGGATGTCATGGGACGCAAGACTCTTACCGCTCTCGCCACCGTTCTGTTCGGGACCATGCTGGGGGCCTCCGACGCCCTGGCACTCGATCCCGAGAACACCCTCTACATGGACCTGGAACACGGCCGGGTGGTCATCGAGATGCGTCCCGACCTGGCGCCCAAGCACGTGGCCCGCATCAAGACCCTGGTCCGCCAGGGCTTCTACGACGGCCTGACCTTCCACCGGGTGATTCCCGGCTTCATGGCCCAGGGCGGCGATCCGAAGGGTACCGGCAGCGGCGGCTCGGGCGTCAACCTGCCGGCCGAATTCACCAACACCCCGCACGAACGCGGCACCGTTTCCATGGCTCGCACCAGCGATCCGAACAGCGCCGATTCGCAGTTCTTCATCTGCTTTGCCCGGACCTCCCACCTGGACGGCAAGTACACGGTCTGGGGCAAGGTGGTCGACGGCATGACGGCGGTGGGCAAGATCAAGCGCGGCGAGCCGGTGGAAAACCCGGACAAGATCCTCCGCATGCGGGTGATGGCCGACGTCAAGGAATGACGGCCGGCCCCCCGTCCACCAGGCGCACGTTGACCGACGACGGGGCGGCCGGCACGGTGGCCGGGAAGTAGACGCCATGCTCGCGGAACTGGTCCCACAGCCGCAGCATCACGGCGCTACGCACGCTGCCCAGGCCGTTCTGCGGATCGTTGATCCAAAAGCCCAGTTCCATGTCGATGCCCTTTTCGGCGAAGGCGCGCAGCCGGCAGGTGGGTTCGGGGGCCGTGAGGATGCGGGGCTCGCTGCGGGTGGCGGCAAGGGCCAAGTCCATGGCCTTGCGCAAATCCGACGAATAGGAAATGGCGAAGGGCACGTCCACCCGCACCAGCCGATTGCTGTGCGACCAGCTTTCCACCCGGTGGCTGATGAGTTCCTCGTTGGGGATCAGGTGTTCCTTGCCTTCCTGGGTGCTGACCGAGACGTAGCGGGCGCCCAGCGAGCTGATGATGCCGTAGGTGCTGCCGATGGCGATCACGTCGCCCGGCTTCACCGACTTGTCGATCAGGAGGATGATGCCGCTAATCAGGTTGGAAAAAACCTTCTGCAGGCCGAAGCCGATCCCCAGGCCCACCGCGCCGGTGAAGACCGCGAACGCCGTCAGGTCGATGCCCACCGTCTTCAGGCCGACCACCACGGCCAGGGTATAGAGAACCATCTTGGACAGCTTGCCGAACAGCGCCTGGGCCGAAGGCGACAGGCCGGCCACCTTGCCGATCTTGCCTTCCATCAGGTGGGTCACCGCGCCGGCCAGCCACAGGAAGACGGCCAGCGAGACCACGGCCTTGATGGCCGCCAGCAGGGACAGGCGGACGTCGCCCATCTCGACGGCCAGGGAATCGAGGAACTTGGCGACCGGGGTCAGCCAGCCGACCGAATTGAGCGCCGCCACCGTCCAGACCGTCACCGCGATGAACTTGGACCAGGCGGGATTGCCCACCACGTTGGACAACAGCCGAATCGCCACCCAAGCGGTGAGCAGGCTGACCACCACCCGGATGAGCCCGGTGGAAAAACCCAGGTAGACGGCGACGAAGACCGACAGCCATTGCAGGGTCAGCCAGATCACCGGCAGCATCAGGGGCGTGACGACCCACAGGCCGATCTGCACGGCCTTGCGGTAGTTGCCGGCCGATTCCGCCGCCTTTTCCGCCCAGGCGGCCAACGGGCGCGCCGAATGCTTGGCGATCAGGAAGGCCACCAGGATGATCGCCGCCTGGATGGCGTTGCCGACCACGAAGGCGTTCTTTTGCAGCCATGCCGTCGCCAGCTTCAGGAAATCCGCGATCTGGGCCTGCAGCGCAGCGATTTCCGGCAGGGATTCCATGGCGCTATTCGTCCTCGCCCCGGTAGACGCAGCCGGCGGTGCAGGTCTCGCGGATCGCCACCTTGGAAAGGGCGGCCAGTTCGGGCTTCAGGCGCTTCCAGATCCAGCGGGCGATGTTCTCGCTGGTCGGGTTCTCCAGGCCTTCGATCTCGTTCAGGTGATGATGGTCCAGTTGGTCCAGCAGCGGCTTGAAGGCGCGCTTGATGTCGGCGAAGTCCAGCACCCAGCCGGCATGGGGATCGACGGGGCCCGAAACGTGGATTTCCGCCCGGAAGGAATGGCCGTGCAGGCGCTTGCACTTGTGGCCTTCCGGGGTGTTGGGCAGGCTGTGGGCGGCCTCGAAGGTGAATTCCTTGTAGATGTCCATGTCCGCTTCCGTCAGGCGATGCCCACGATCTTATGGGTCTGCAGGCTCAAGTGCCAGAGCGGATGTGCCAGGCACCAGGCGATGGCCGCCGCCGTGTTGGCCTTCCGCTCCGGTCCGTCGATGGGTTGCAGGAAAAAATGGCGGAATTGCAGCGCCTCGTAGCGTTCCGGCTCCGCCCCCGCCTGCGGGTAGGCCAGTTTCATTTCGTCGCCGGCCGTCACCCGCAGGTCCGTGCCGGCCTTGGGGCTGACCGTGATCCAGTCGATTCCGGCGGGCAGGACGCGGGTGCCGTTGGTTTCCACCGCCACCTCGAACCCAACCGCGTGGAAGGCGGCGATCAGGGCCGCGTTCAGTTGCAGCCCCGGCTCGCCGCCGGTCGCCACCAGGTAGGGCCGGCCGCCCCCCGGCCAAAGGTCGCGACAGGCCGCCGCCAGTTCCTCCGGCGTTGCATAGGGTGTTCCGTCCCCATGGTCGGTGTCGCAGAAATCGCAAGAGAGGTTGCAGCCGGCGAAGCGGCAGAACACCGCCGGACGGCCGGCCCGCGCCCCTTCGCCCTGCAGGGAATAGAACAGTTCCTTGACGAGGTAGGCCATCGGCCCTAGCCGAGCGCCGCTTGGATGGCGTCCAGGGCGGCCTGGGCCCGGGCGGCGTCGGGGCCGCCGGCCTGGGCCATGTCGGGACGGCC
>JAMOBD010000084.1 GCA_039908345.1 Magnetospirillum sp. WYHS-4 | reverse complement strand
GATAATCCCGGGATGTCGCCCTTGGCCGCCGTGAGCAGCGGCGCCAGGGTGGGGGCGTCGATCCGTTTCAGACGGCCGGTGATCTGGAGCGGCAGTTGATCGGGATACCGTGTCAATGCGGGCACGCCCATCGCCAGGGCGCGGCCGATCAGGCGGGGGGGCTCGGTCGTCGGTTCCGGGATGAAGCTTTCGTACAGATCCTGGGCGCTGGTGGCCGCCAGCTTGGACTTCAGCCAGGCGTAGTCGGTCAGCAGGGTTTCCGCCCGCGCGTCCTCGGCCCCGCGCAGATGGCGGATGGCGTGGCGCCAGGCGTAAGCGTTGGGCAGTCTGGTCCAGTCGCCGCCGCACAGTCGGTCGAGGGCGGCGACCATCGCCCGATGCGCCGTGCGCAGGCCGTCCGGGTTCAGGCGCTCGCGCAGATACCACAGCATGTTGTCGTGCAGCAGCAGCGTGCGGGCGCCGAGGTCGAGGGGCTGGGTCAGCGAAGCGGCGGCGAAGCCCTGGTACAGGTCGTCGGCCTCGAATTCGTCCAACCCGCCGGTTTCGGCCCACAGGGCTTCGATGATCGCCAGGGGGGTGGGCTCGTCCTCGGGCAGGAGCGCCAGTTCCGCCAGACGCTGCGCCGCGATCAGCAGCAGCACGGCCAAAGACGGCGGCGGCCGGTCGGCGAGGTCCAGCAATCGCGCCAGCATGGCAGGCACCAGGGAGACATGGGTGGCCCGTCCGGCCGCCAGATCCCGCCAGACGGCGATGGCGTCGAAGCCCTCGTGCAGCAGGACGGCGGCGCCTGCCTCGGCGCAGCGATGAAGAATGGACAGGCCGCCGATATGAGTGAGCGGCAGGCAGCAGAGCCAAGCGTCGTCCGCCTCCAATCCCAGCCGCCGCCGCGAAGCGGCCACCGCCGCCGCCAGGTTGCCGCCGCTCAGCATGACGCCCTTGGGGGTGCCGGTGCTGCCGCTGGTCTCCACGACCAGCGCAATGCCGGGGGGGAGAGGATAGCCGGGGTCGAAGGCCAGGTGGGGGCGGATCACGGTTCCTCGCGCAGGACCCGGAAGCCGATGTTGTAGCTCTTGATGCGGGCGTCGTTCTTGTAGCGATAGGCGGAACGGGAGAGCTTGGGGAAATAGTACCAGGACCCGCCCCGGGTCACCCGTTCGCGGCAGTCGCCGTTCAGGCGCGCCGAGCCGTCGGCGGGGGCGCCCAGGTGGCTGGGCACCCAGCAATCCTGGACGTACTCCCAGACGTTGCCGGCGGTGTCGTGGAGCCCGAAGGGATTGGCCGGCAAGGCACCCGCCGGCGCGCTCATCTTGCCGCTCCATTCGGTGCCGCACTCCCGGCAGTTGGCGTTGCCCTGGCCGATAGCGTCGCCCCACCAGTATTCGGTTGCCGTTCCGCCGCGCGCCGCGTATTCCCACTCGGCCTCGCTGGGTAGACGATAGGCTTTGCCGGTCTTGCGCTTCAGCCACTGGGTATAGCGCACCATGTCGTCGAAAGTGAGATTGATGATCGGCCGCCGGCCGCGCCCCCAGAGATGATCGTCGGGCACCTCGAAGCAGCCTTTTTCCTCGACGCAGTATTCCCACTCATCGAAGGTCACCTCGTAGCGGCCGATGGCGAAAGGCTTGGCGATGGAGACCGGATGGGCGGGAGTCTCGTATTTCTCCCCCTTGTCGCTGCCCATGACGAAACTGCCCGCGGGGATGGAAACCATCTCGGGACAGCGTGGACAATCGCGGAACGCCCCCCCGGCCAGGGCGGGCGAGGCGAGCAGGACCAGCAGCAGGGGCAGCCGGAACAGGACCATACCCAAGAGGTAAACGCGCCGGAGCGGGCGGTCAAGGCCGGGGCGGGACGGTGGGAGAGAGGATGCGATGCCGTGACGAAGCGCCTAGTTCGACTCGGTCAGTCGCTACCTATGACTTTGGGGATAGCTTATGTCCTCTCGCCTACAGACAGGCGCCCCGGTCGACGATAGAATGCGTTCAAATTCCTGGTTAGCCGATCCAAGAGGGCTAATCGACAAGGCCACGGGCCGCCACAGGCGGCTGATGGAGCGGACCAGGGGAATTGCTCGTCGCTACGTACCACTCCCACCCATGCCTGGGTACGTAGCGAGAGGGAAGGAGGTCGTATCCCGCCCCCCCAGACCCCATGCATCGGGCGGGAATGGACCCCCGGGAAAAGGGCCGCCGGTTTCGACCGGCGGCCCGCTTCTTGTCCGGCATCCGCCGCGCGGGCGGCTCTTCCTTATTCCGGATCGGCGGCGGGCAGGCTGAAGTAGAAGACGCTGCCTTCGCCGGGCTTCGATTCCACCCAGATGCGTCCTCCGTGGCGATCCAGAATGTGCTTGCCGAGCGCCAGCCCCATGCCGGTTCCGGGGAAATCTTCCGCCGTGTGAAGGCGGCGGAAGACGGTGAAGATCTGGCTCATGTACTGGGCATCGATTCCGATTCCATTATCGGCCACCGAAAAGACCCAGCTTGCGCCGCTACGCCGAGCCGCCACCTTGATGACCGGCGGCCCAATAACTCCGCGAACTTCCGTGAATAATCCGGGTTAGCACTAACCGCGCGACGGAGTCCACCGCAGGACTGACGGCGCTCAATTGCCTTCGCGAAGAACCGTTGGCTTGCCGAACATCTTTTCGTACCACGACTTCGCAAGGCATTTCTTATGGGCCGTGAAACAGGAAAATCCGCAACCGGTGCACAGCATGTCGCCGGCGATCATCGGATTGTCTTTCTCGCACTGGGTCATGCAGCGCGCGAGTACCGCATCGCAGGCCTCGGCGGTGAAGGAAAATGGCGCATCGGGTAGTTCGGAATCGGCCAAGACCGGACTCGACGCCAAGAGCGCCAATGCCAGAATCCCCGCTCCCTGCAACGCCCGACCTCGCATATCGCGAATCCCTAATATAGGCGCAGGCTATCACGAAGCGGCGGGCCGGAACAATGGAGTTCGCGCCCGCTACGGTCCCGCCAGCAGCGGCTCGACCAGGGCCTCGAAGGCGGCGTCGGTGAAGATGCCGTACTCGGCGTGGAAGACGCGGCCGTCCGTACCGATCACCACCGTATAGGGCACTTGGCGACGGGCCATCCCCCAGGCCATGCCGAAGCCGGTTCCATCCTCCTCTCCCGCCACCAGAATCGGGTAGGGAAGGGCATGGCGCCGGGAAAAATCGGCCAATTTGTCCGCCACGTCCAGGCCCACCCCCACCACCTGGAGGTTGCGCCGGCCGTAAAGTTCCTGAAGACGGGCGAGATGGCGGGCCTCGGGGTGGCAGGGCGGGCACCAGGGCGCCATGAAGGCGAGAACGACGACCTTGCCGCGCCAATCGTCGATCCGGCGCGGCCTTCCGTCCAGATCGGGCAGGGCCGGCGAAAGGATGGCCCAGGCGTCGGTTCCCACCAGCGGTCCACCCGACAAGGCCTTTTCCATGGCGTCTGTCCCGCTCGTGGCCAGGACGAGGG
The DNA here is from genome assembly GCA_039908345.1 of Magnetospirillum sp. WYHS-4. Classification (NCBI taxonomy): domain Bacteria; kingdom Pseudomonadati; phylum Pseudomonadota; class Alphaproteobacteria; order Rhodospirillales; family Rhodospirillaceae; genus Magnetospirillum; species Magnetospirillum sp. WYHS-4. The sequence goes on along the minus strand of JAMOBD010000084.1, from coordinate 6,977 downwards.
CCAAGCTCGCCGCCAGAGCCCGATGGCGGACGGTCACGCCGGCCGGGTCCGTCGGCGCAGGATTTCCATCACCTCGGCCGCGGCGGTCGGGATGTGGGTGCCGGGGCCATAGACCGCCGCCACGCCCTTCTGGTGCAGGAACGCGTAGTCCTGGGCCGGCACCACGCCGCCCACCACCACCTGAATGTCGGGAGCGCCTTGCTTCCTCAGTTCGTCGATCAGGGCCGGCACGAGGGTCTTGTGCCCGGCCGCCTGGGACGACACGCCCACCACGTGGACGTCGTTCTCCACGGCTTGGCGGGCCGCTTCCTCGGGGGTCTGGAACAAGGGGCCCACGTCCACATCGAAGCCCAGGTCGGCGAAGGCGGTGGCGATCACCTTGGCGCCCCGGTCGTGGCCGTCCTGGCCCATCTTGACCACCAGCATGCGCGGACGGCGGCCTTCCCTGGCGGCGAAGTCTTCCACTTCCTTGACGATCCGGGCGAAGCCCTCGTCGCCCTCGTAGGCCGAACCGTAGACGCCCGAGATGGAATGGATCTGCGCCCGGTGGCGGCCGTAGACCTTTTCCAAGGCATCCGAGATCTCGCCCACCGTGGCCCGCTTGCGGGTGGCGGCGACGGAAAGCTCCAGAAGATTGCCCGTGCCCGTCTCGGCCGCCTTGGTGAGGGCGTCCAGGGCGGCGCGGCAGCCGGGTTCGTCGCGGGCGGCGCGGATATGCTTCAGGCGGGCGATCTGGCTGTCGCGCACCGCCGTGTTGTCCACCTCCAGGATGTCGAGGGGATCTTCCTTGTCCAGGCGGTACTTGTTGACGCCCACCACCACTTCCTGGCCGCGGTCGATGCGGGCTTGGCGGCGGGCGGCGGATTCCTCGATCAGGCGCTTGGGCATGCCCGATTCCACCGCCTTGGTCATGCCGCCCAGGGCTTCCACCTCGGCGATCAGCTTGCGGGCCTCGGCGGCCAGGGAGGCGGTCAGGCTTTCCACGTAGTAGCTGCCGCCCAGCGGGTCGACCACCTGGGTGACGCCGCTTTCCTCGGCGACGATCAACTGGGTGTTGCGGGCGATGCGTGCCGAGAAGGGCGTCGGCAGGGCGATGGCCTCGTCGAGGGCGTTGGTGTGCAGGCTCTGGGTGCCGCCCAGCACGGCGGCCAGGCATTCCAGCGTGGTGCGCACCACGTTGTTGTAGGGGTCCTTCTCGGTCAGGGACACGCCCGAGGTTTGGCAATGGGTGCGCAGCATCGAGGACTCGGGCTTCTTCGGCTCGAAGGGCGCCATCAGTTCCGCCCACAGCAGGCGGGCGGCGCGCAGCTTCGCCACCTCCATGAAGAAATTCATGCCAATGGCGAAGAAGAACGACAGACGCGGCGCGAACTTGTCGATGGGAAGGCCGCTCTTCAGGGCGGCGCGCACGTATTCCAGCCCGTCCGCCAGGGTGAAGGCCAGTTCCTGCACCGCCGTCGCCCCGGCTTCCTGCATGTGGTAGCCGGAAATCGAGATCGAATTGAACTTGGGCATGCGCTCGGCCGTATAGGCGATGATGTCGGCCACGATGCGCATGCTGGGGGCGGGCGGATAGATGTAGGTGTTGCGGACCATGAACTCCTTCAGGATATCGTTCTGGATGGTTCCCGCCAGCTTGTCCGGCGCGACGCCCTGTTCCTCGGCGGCCACGATGTAGCCGGCCAGGATGGGCAGCACGGCGCCGTTCATGGTCATGGAGACGCTCATCTCGTCCAGGGGGATGCCGTCGAACAGGATCTTCATGTCTTCGACCGAATCGATGGCGACGCCCGCCTTGCCCACGTCGCCCACCACGCGCGGATGATCGGAATCGTAGCCCCGGTGGGTGGCCAGGTCGAAGGCGACCGACAGGCCCTTCTGCCCCGCCTTCAGGTTGGCGCGGTAGAAGGCGTTGGACGCCTCGGCGGTCGAAAATCCGGCGTACTGGCGGATGGTCCAGGGCCGGTTGGCGTACATGGTGGCGCGCGGCCCGCGGACGTAGGGCGGGAAGCCGGGCAGGCCGTCCAGGTGCCGGAGGCCTTCCAGATCCTCCGCCGTGTAGAGCGGCCGGACCGGAATGCCTTCCGGAGTCCGCCAGGTCAGGGTGTCGGCGGACTTGCCGCCCAGTTCCTTGGCGGCCGCCTGCCGCCAGTCGTCGAGGCCGTGCTTGCCGAAGGTCGCCATGGGTCTTTTCCCCGTTATCCGCACCGTGCGAGACGCGGATTATAGCCAATCTCCAAGTCCAGCCGAGAGAAATTCGAATCGCCGGATCGCATGGGGTTCCGCTTCTTATCCACAGAAAGTTATCCACAATATGTAGTGGGCCTGTTGCCGCCACCCGCCAGCATGTTGTATAAGCACGCCACCACATATGGGAGGGATGGCCGTTCGCAAGGGGCCATTGGAACGGGATGACCGACGATACCACCGCCTGCTTGGCCTTCGAGTGGACCCCGGAAATCACCGCGGCGCTGATCGCGCTGTGGGACGAGGGCCTGCCCACCGCCGAGATCGGCAACCGCCTGGGCATCACCAAGAACGCCGTGATCGGCAAGGTGCATCGCCTGGGGCTGACCAAGCGCGCCTCGCCCATCAAGGGCACTCCGCCCGGCCGCAAGGCCCGCCCGCCCTTGTCGGCCGACGTGATCCGCCTGGACCGCCTGGGACCGGGCATGTGCAGTTGGCCGGAAGGCGATCCGGGCAGCGAGGAATTCCGCTTCTGCGGGAAGAAGTCCGTACCCGGCAAGCCTTATTGCGACGAGCATTGCGCCCGGGCCTACGTCAAGCCCTCCAAGGATAAGGACAAGGACAAGAGCATCGCGGCGGCCTGACGCCGGACGCCCGGTTCCCAGGCCGGGCCCCGACCGTCGCCGCCACCGACTTCCCCTCTTGCTCCTTCAGGCCGCCCGTGGCGCCCAGCCCGGGCGGCCTTGATTCCGGGGTACCCTCTTGCCGCCATCGGCGCCCCGCCGATTCCGGAACGGATTGCCGAACATTCCCCGCTGATGGGGCCTTTGTTCGCCTGGTGTTTGCAGAACACTCTTGCAACACGGAACGTTCTGTGCACAATAACAGGCGTTGCGCCCGACCGGGCCGTGTGGAATAAAGGGGGATCGCCATGATTCAGACCGCTCTCCGTCTTGTGGACAAGGACGCCATGGACAAGAACAAGGCCCTGGAAGCCGCCGTCAGCCAGATCGAACGCGCGTTCGGCAAGGGCTCTATCATGAAGCTCGGCCAGCGCGAGGTGGTCGAAACCGATGTCATCTCCACCGGCTCGCTCAGCCTGGATCTCGCCCTGGGGATCGGTGGCCTGCCGCGCGGGCGCATCGTCGAAATCTACGGGCCGGAAAGCTCAGGCAAGACCACCCTGGCGCTCCACGCCATCGCCGAGGCCCAGAAGAAGGGCGGCACCTGCGCCTTCATCGATGCCGAACATGCCCTCGACCCGGCCTACGCCAAGAAGCTGGGGGTCAATATCGACGAGATGCTGATCTCCCAGCCCGATGCCGGTGAACAGGCCCTCGAGATCGCCGACACCCTGGTGCGTTCGGGCGCCATCGACGTGCTGGTGGTCGATTCGGTGGCCGCCCTGGTGCCGCGCGCCGAACTGGAAGGGGAAATGGGCGATGCCCACGTCGGCCTGCAGGCCCGCCTGATGAGCCAGGCGTTGCGCAAGCTGACCGCTTCGGTCTCCAAGTCGCGCACCATGATTATCTTCATCAATCAGATCCGCATGAAGATCGGCGTGATGTTCGGCAATCCGGAAACCACCACGGGCGGCAACGCGCTCAAGTTCTATTCCTCCGTCCGCCTGGAAATCCGCCGCATCGGCGCCATCAAGGAACGGGACGAGGTGGTGGGCAACCAGACCCGCGTGAAGGTCGTCAAGAACAAGATGGCGCCGCCGTTCAAGATGGTGGAATTCGATATCATGTACGGCGAGGGCGTCTCCAAGACCGGCGAACTGATCGACCTGGGCGTCAAGGCCGGCATCGTCGAGAAGTCGGGGGCCTGGTTCTCCTACGACTCCCAACGGGTCGGCCAGGGCCGGGAGAACGCCAAGCAGTTCCTGCGCGACAATCCGGAAATCGCGGCGCGCATCGAGAACGCCATCCGCCAGAACGCGGGGCTCATCGCCGAGGAACTGCTGGCCGGCCCCGAGGAAGAAAGCACCGACTACGGCGCCGCCGAATAGCCCCGGCCGCCGCCCCGCCGACCGGGAAGGGGGCCGCAAGGCCCCTTTCTCCTTTCCGTCCCTCCGCGGGCCGGCGCGCCCCCTGTGGCATCCCTGCACCTCTGCCCAAGGGAACGGCAGGCGCCTTGGGGCGCTTGCTGGACAGGCGGCGGCGGCGGGGGTAAAACTCCCTCCCCCCTCAAAGGGTGGGAATTGGGTGAAGGTGAACCATGCAGAGCGTGAACGATATCCGCAAGGCGTTCCTCGACTATTTCGCCAAGAACGGCCACGAGATCGTGCCCTCCAGCCCTTTGGTGCCGCGCAACGATCCGACCTTGATGTTCACCAACGCCGGCATGGTGCAGTTCAAGAACGTCTTCACCGGGGTGGAAAGGCGCGACTACGTCCGCGCCGCCTCGTCGCAGAAATGCGTGCGCGCCGGCGGCAAGCACAACGACCTGGAAAACGTCGGCCACACGGCCCGCCACCATACCTTCTTCGAGATGCTGGGGAACTTCTCGTTCGGCGACTACTTCAAGGAACGGGCCATCGACCTGGCCTGGACCCTGATGACCAAGGAATTCGGCATCGATAGGAACCGCCTGCTGGTCACCGTCTATTCCGAGGACGACGAGGCCTTCCAGCTCTGGAAGAAGATCGCCGGCCTGCCGGAAAGCCGCATCGTCCGCATCCCGACCTCCGACAACTTCTGGGCCATGGGCGATACCGGGCCTTGCGGCCCTTGTTCGGAAATCTTCTACGATCACGGCGATCACATCCCGGGCGGCCCGCCGGGCAGCCCGGGCGAGGACGGCGACCGCTTCATCGAGGTCTGGAACCTGGTCTTCATGCAGTACGAGCAGGTGAACCCCACCGAACGGGTCGGCCTGCCCAAGCCGTCCATCGACACGGGCATGGGGCTGGAACGCATCGCCGCGGTCATGCAGGGCGTGCACGACAATTATGACATCGATCTGCTGCGCGGCCTGATCGAAGCCTCCGCTGAAGCTTCCGGCGCCGAGGCCGACGGTCCGCACCGCATCTCCCACCGGGTGATCGCCGACCACCTGCGTTCCACCAGCTTTTTGATCGCCGACGGCGTGCTGCCGTCCAACGAGGGGCGGGGCTACGTGCTCCGGCGCATCATGCGGCGCGCCATGCGCCACGCCCACCTGATGGGGTGCGAGGACCCCTTGCTGTTCAAGCTGGTGCCCGCCCTGGTCACCCGCATGGGGCCCGCCTTCCCCGAACTGCAGCGCGCCGAGGCCCTGATTTCCGAGACCCTGAAGCTGGAGGAAACCCGCTTCAAGAAGATGCTGGATCGCGGGCTCAAGCTGCTGGACGAGGCATCGGCGGACCTGCCGGCGGGCTCCAGCCTGGCCGGAGATGTGGCATTCAAGCTTTACGACACCTTCGGCTTCCCCCTGGACCTGACCCAGGACGCGCTGCGCGCCAAGGGGATTGGTGTCGATACCGCCGGCTTCGCGACCGCCATGGAACAACAGCGCGCCGAGGCCCGCCGGGCCTGGGCCGGCTCCGGCGAGGCGGCCACCGAGGCGGTCTGGTTCGAAATCCGCGAACAGGTGGGCGCCACCGACTTCCTGGGCTACGACACCGAGACCGCCGAAGGCCGTGTCGTCGCCCTGGTCAAGGGCGGCCTGCGGGTGGAAGCCGCCCAGGCCGGCGACGAAGTCGCCCTGGTGCTCAACCAGACTCCCTTCTACGGCGAATCCGGCGGCCAGGTGGGCGATGCCGGCCTGATCCTGGCCGACGGCCTCAAGGTCGTCGTTTCCGACACCCAGAAGAAGCTGGGCGACCTGCATGTCCACCTGGGGCGCATCGAAGAGGGAACCCTCAAGCTGGGGGCCGAGGTCAACCTGCGGGTCGACCACGAACGCCGTTCCGCCGTGCGCGGCCACCATTCGGCCACCCACCTGCTGCATGCGGCGCTGCGCAAGTACCTGGGCGACCACGTCGCCCAGAAGGGCTCGCTGGTCGGCCCGGACCGCCTGCGCTTCGACATCAGCCATCCCAAGGCCCTGACCGCCGAGGAGGTCGCCCTGGTGGAGGCCGAAGTCAACCGCGAGATCCGCCTCAACACCAAGGTCGCCACCCGCTTGATGGACCCCGAGACGGCCCAGAAGGAAGGCGCCATGGCGCTCTTCGGCGAGAAGTACGGCGAGGAGGTGCGGGTGCTCGCCATGGGCAGCACCCACGGCCATCGCCATTTCTCGGTGGAACTCTGCGGCGGCACCCATGCCAGGCGCACCGGCGACATCGGCCTGTTCAAGATCGTGTCCGAAGGCGCGGTGGCGGCCGGCGTGCGCCGCATCGAGGCGGTCACCGGCCCGGCCGCCGAAGCCTGGCTGGCCGAACAGGTCAAGCTGCTGGACAGCACGGCGGCATTGCTCAAGACATCGCCTTTGGACCTGCCCGGCCGCATCGCCGCCCTGCTGGAAGATCGCAAGAAGCTGGAACGCGACTTGGCCGACACCCGTCGCCAGATGGCCATGGGCGGCGGCGGGGGCGGGAACTCCGACCTTCGGGAAGTGGCGGGCGTCAAGTTCCTGCCCAAGCTGCTGGACGGCGTTCCGGCCAAGGACCTCAAGGGCCTGGCCGACGAGATGATGAAGCAGGTGGGATCGGGCGTCGTCGCCCTGGTCGGCACGGCCGACGGCAAGGCGTCCCTGGTGGTGGCGGTCAGCCCCGACCTGACGGGCCGCCTGAGCGCCGTCGACCTGGTGCGCGCGGGTTCGTCCGTGGTGGGCGGCAAGGGCGGCGGCGGCCGTCCCGACATGGC
>JAMOBD010000083.1 GCA_039908345.1 Magnetospirillum sp. WYHS-4 | reverse complement strand
GCCGGCCTCGCCCTGGGCCCGGGCGAGTTGCCGCGCGCCGCCGCCTCCTGGCTGCTGCCCGGCAGCGGCGCCATCGTACTTTCATCCTCGGCGCTGGCCGAACTGACCCTGCCGGCCTTGCTGGAATCCTGCCCGGCGTCAGCGACCGTCGCCCTGGCGGGGGCGGCGACGCCTTTGTCGTCGCGCCTTTTGTCCTACGGCTTCCACCGCCTGCAAGGGGTAGTGGTGACCGACCCGGCAGCCGCGGCCGAAGCCATCGCCCGGGACGCCGCCTGGCCGGCGCTGGCCCCGTTCACCCGCCCGGCGGTGGTCGTATAGCCGGATATTCCGCGGCCGTATACCCTCAGCGGCCCTCGGCGAGCAGTTCGAGACGGGCGACGCCAATTATCTCCTGGATCATCTTGGCATCCGCGTTGGTCTTCTCCGACGATGGCGGGTTCGGTATGCGTCCTCCCGGAGTCGGGTAGCGGAACGCCGTCGCATAGGGCGTATAGACATCGAAAGGCTTCAGCATGGTCTTCCATGGATTGTCATCGGGAATCTTCCCCAGAAGCACGTCGAGCCGATGTTCCAGTCCAGCCTCGATACCGCGGTGAAGCAGAACCGCCCGCATCACCTTCTCGATGGCCTGCTGGCAATGATAGGCGGCGTTTCGATTAAGGGCGACCGACAACACCCCTGCCGCCCGGGCATCTTCTTCGGCGATCTCGAGCAGGGCATCAATTCTGCGGGTGACGCTCATAAATCAGCCTTCCCCAGGTGACCGCCGCCCGAGGCAGGCTGTCGATTTCGTCCTTTTCCTCCTCGAACTCGGAACGAGTACAGGGCACCACATCGATCGGCACCCCGAGACCACGAACCACTTCCCATGCTCGAACCGGGTCAAGATCGTCTTCGGGGGTTCCGTCGGGCAGAATCATCAGCAGGTCGTAGTCGCTGTCGGTTCTTGCCTTTCCGCCGGCGCGGCTACCGAACAGCCAAATCGCTTCGGGGTCAAGACGTTCGACGATCCGGGCGATGACCGGAGCGAGGACTTCGGCTTCCTTTGCTGCCTTGGACATGCTGCGGTTCTCCTGCGATGAGCATACCCTTGCCGCTTTCAGGCTCCAAGCGGGTCTTTGAATGGCCGGCGCTGGCCCCGTTCACCCGCCCGGCGGTGGTTCTAAGGTAGCTTGCGCAGCCACTCGACGACCTGGCGGTCGGCCGCTTCTGGAACGTCGATATGGCCCGCGTCCACCTCGATCCGCTCGAAGGACGGGCGGGACCCGAGGATATCCTTGAGGCGCCGGGTGATCGGGTTGCCGAGCAGGTTGTCCTGCGCCCCGTCGACCCAGAGCACCGGAATCGCGGGCGCCACCCGGGCGGCGTTGGGCAGCACGGCGGCGGGACCGTCGGGGGCGAACCAACTGTAATAGATTTCGGCGGTCGTATAGGCCGGGGGCTGCGGGCCCACGTTGAGATCGTCGAAGGAAGCCTTTTCCCCGCCCTGGCCGGCATCGATCATGGTCTTGGCCTTGGCGACGCTGCCGCCCAGCTTGCCCTGAAAGGCCTCGGGGAAATGGCCGGTCGCCAGGCAGGCGATGCCGTTCACTTCGGGATGGCGGGCGGCATAGGCCAAGGTCGCGTTACCGCCCAGGCTGTGGCCCATGACGACGATGCGCCGGGCCCCTTCCGCCTTCAGCTTTTCCACATGCCCGTCGATTTCGGCCATCGCCTCGTCGACGGTACGGTCGTAGATGCGGCCCTTGCCCCAGGGCATGGTCGGAGCGGCGACAAGAACGCCGGCCTCCTCCAGGCGGGTGGCCAGGCTGGACACGAACCGGTGGGGCGTGCCGCCCTTGCCGTGCATGAGCACCACGCCCAGCTTGGCCCCGCCGATCGGTTCGGCGGCGGCGGGCAGGGCCAGAAGAACGAGAACGAGGGCCATCGGAAGACGGAATGCGCTCGGCATGACAGGGCTCCGGGTCAATGGGGATCGACGTTGCGCCGCGTGACCTTGACGACGCGAACGGCGGGCAAGGGACCGGACGTCTTGGGCGCCAAAGCCTGCTTCAGGTCGACCCCGTCCTTGTGGTGGAGAGTGATCTTCTTCGTCTCCTTGCGGGTCACCCGCACTTGGCGGGACGCCTTCTCGGGCGGCGGCGGAGGAGGCGGAGAGGGAACCGGTTCGACGGGCCGCAGAGGAGTGAGGACCGCCTTGCCCTTCAGGCGCACCTTGGGCTTGGCGGGCGTCGGAGACCGGGGCGCACCCAAGGCCTGGTCGAGCAGGCGCAGCATTTCGGCGCCGTCCCGCGGCCGCCTGGCCCTGTCGGGTGCCAGGCACCGCATCACCAAATCGCTCAGGGCCCGCGGCACCTCGGGCACCACCGCGCGAGGAGGAGGGAAGGCTCCGGCCGGCAAGGTTCCGGTGAACATCCTGTAGGCCACGGCGCCCGCCCCATAGACGTCGGCGCGGGCGTCGACGGCCCGCGCGTCGTGGCGTTGTTCCGGCGCGATGTAGTCGAGGGTCCCGAGCCAGACGCCGGCCCGCGATAGGCTCCAGTCGGGGAACTTGACCATGCCGAAGTCGCAGAGCTTCACGGCCCCGCCGTTCCGCCGGGTCAACAGCAGGTTGCCCGGTTTGACGTCCCGGTGCACCAGGCCGCGCCCGTGCAGGTAGGCCAGGGCGTCGAGGGTCTGGCGCAAAATGGAAGCCGCCCGCCCCACGGCCAACCGGCGGGGCCGTTCCTCCGGACCCAGGCGTTCCGCCTCGCCGGCATCGGAGACGTCGCGGCCCATCTCGTCAGTCAATTTGGACTCGATCCACGGCATGACGAAGTAAGGCCGCCCGTCGGCGGTGGACGACAACTCGCGCACCGGTACGATATGCGGATGGTCGAGACTGGCCAGAAGCCGTGCCTCTTGCACGAAACGGGTCAGCCAGTATGTCGGCCCGTATTCGGCAGCCGCGCCTTGGTTGTCGCCCTTTGGATTGAACAGCTTGACCGCCACCCGCCCCTCCAGATCCGGGTCGGTGCAGAGCAGGATGTCGGAGAACCCGGTAACGACGATCTCCCTGACGACGATGTACTTGCCGATCCGTTGCATGGTCCAACTGTGCCAAAGGCGGGCGGGCCTGGCAAAGGGAATCCCCCGACATGCCGCCGGGCCATGGCAGAAGCGCTGAAGTCGCGAACCTGGCCGGGCAGACCGGATGGTAGAATGGATGGTCTTGGAATCCCCCATCTTGCGCAAAGGAGGCGGCGATGACGGAGAATCCCATGACTCTCACGTTCCAGGCGCAGGCGGTCGCCCTCCAGGGAGCGCTCTCGGCGATGCGGGCCTGCGGCGGCGGCTATGCCCGACTGCTTGACGGCGGCGTCCATCTCCTGGCGCCGCACGACCATCGGCGGACCGGAGATTCCCACCTTCGCGGCTGTCCGTTGCCCGGCGGACCGGAACTCGCGGACCACTACGGCCAGCGCAGCCACGACGTGGACGTGGAACGGATTTGATCGCCCTCAGTCCTCGGAGGGCTCGCCCCGTCGGCGCCTCTGGAAGGCATCGCTGAAGGCGGCCGCGAGGATGCCGGTCGGCATGGCGATCAGGCCGATGGCGAGCACCGCCACCAGGCCCGCGCAGATGCGGCCGGCCATGGTGATGGGGTAGACGTCGCCGTAGCCGACCGTGGTCAAGGTCACCACCGCCCACCAAAGGGCGCGGGGGATGCTGCCGAACGCCTCGGGCTGGGCTTCGCCCTCGACCAGATAAAGGAGTGCCGCCGCGATGACCATGAAGATCGTCGCGACGCCCGCACTGACCGCCAGTTCGAAGCGGCGTTCGCGGACGGCCTCGGCGATGCTGGACATGGCCAGCGAATAGCGCCCGAATTTGGCCAGCCGCAGAATGCGCAACAGCCGCAGCAGCCGCAGCACGAAGGCGTCGCTCTCCCCCAGAGACAGCCATAAGGGCAGAGTCGCCGCCAGGTCGATCAGGGCCATGGGCGTCGCCAAGTAGCGCAGCCGTCGCCAGCCCGCGTATTCCGGACGCTCCCCCGCCGCCCAGAGGCGAAGGACGTACTCCAGCGTAAAAGCCAGCCCCAATCCCCATTCCGCCCCCGAGAAGAATCCCGGTGCCGCGTCGTGGAGACGCGGCTCGGTGGACAGGATATCGATCAAGGCACCGACCAGGATCAGCGACACGATGACTTGGTTGGCCGTCGACAATCCGTGAGTTCGCCGCGCCCGGACGTCGAGTTGGCGATGCACGACCTGCCGCAAGGAATTCACCGAACGGTCCTCCCTGTCGCGATCATCGCCAGCCGACTGTCGCCCTGTCAAGCCGACGGTTCGGCTCCGTCGTCCCTGGAATGGACTTCCTCCCAACCGGTCAGCATGGACTTGAAGTGCTCCCAAGGGGTGGCGCCCAGGGTGCCCATGTAGACGTGCACCACCAGGAAGGTAGCGATCAGGATCGCACCGGTAACGTGGACCAGCGCCACGGTCGCCAGGTCCAGATAGGCCGCCAGACCCCAGGCCGGCCACTCGTTGTAGAACATGTAGAGCAACCCGGTGATCCACAGCATGGGCGCCATCACCAGCTTGAAGGCCAGGTAGGCCAGGCGCTGCAAGGGGTTCAGCTTGCGGTGGGTGGTGCGTTCGTAAGGGTGCGGCTTGCCCCGGAAGACGCCGACCGCGTAGAACTTGGCCACCGACAGCAGCTTTTCCCGGGTCGGGACGTATTGCTTCCAGGCCCCGGTGGTCAGATGCCAGAAGATGGCGAAGATCCAGAGCGCGATCAGCGCCCAGGCCGCCGTCGTATGGAAATCGACCGCGGCCTTGAACCCCACCAGATGGTAGGCGCCGTGGATCTCGAAACCGGTGACCCCCATGGTGATGATGAGCAGCGCCTGCGACCAGTGCCAGAAGCGCTCGAACTTGGAATAGAGGTGAATCCTACGCCCCATGGCCGCCCCCCTTGCGCCGCCGGACGGCCAGGATCGCCCGCGCCGCCGCATGGCCCAGGACGCCGAACAGGGCACCGCCCACCAGCAGAAAACCCAGCCACTCCAGAAACCGGTTGTAGTCGCGGCCCGGCATGTGGAAGCCGGACAAGTCCTTGAGCCGCCCGTCGCGGCTGTGGCAGGCGTCGCAAGCCAGCGCCTTGTCCTTGGGGGCCACCATGTGGGTGATGGGCCAGAGCATGGTGGTTTCCACGAAGCCCCACTGGCCGCTGAAGGGCTGGCCGGCGTATTCGGTACCCACCCTGAGCGATGTCGCCCAGTCGAACCCGTTCCAGAAGGCGGTGGGATCGCCCTTGCCGGCGATATGATTGACCAGCAGCGTCTTTCGCTGCGTGTCGTAGACCTGCTTGCCCAGCATGACCTTGAACGGCCAGATACGGGCGTCCGGGTCGGAAGGACCGCCTTCGATGGCGTTGATCGGCACCGGCTGGCGGGTGTCGTCCAACCGGTCGGTGACCAGGGTGTAACGGATGCGGCCGTTGTACCAGCGGTATTCGGGCGTCACGTTGCGCCCCCAGTCGAAGGTCCCCTTCTTGCTGGTGTAGACCTCGTAGCCGCGGGGATCGACCGTGGAATAGGGCTTGCCGTCGCCATCCAGACGCCCCGCCGTCGACCAGTCCCACAGCGTCTTGGTCGGCACGCTGCCGCGGGCGAATTCGGGAATGTGGCAGGTCTGGCAGGCCACCCGGTCGGTGTGATGGTTGAGCTTGCGGTTCTGGTGCGGCACGGCGCCATGGCAGGATTCGCAAGTGGCATGGTTGCCGTCGTCGCGGCCCGGCGCGTCGATGCCGTGGGTATCGCGGGCCGTGGTGGCATAGCGGCTGCCCTGCACCTGGTGGGCCGCCGAACCGTGGCAGCGCGAACAGGCGAAGTTCAGCCCCATGTCGTCCATATGGACGTCCAGGTAGAAGGACGGCGTAATCAGCGAGTTGTCCAGATCGCCGTGCTTGGCCCCGTTGGCGCCACCGCCGTGAAAGTGGCAGTTGCCGCAGTTGTGCCGCTGGGTCTTGCCGACCTTGCGGGCGATTTCCGTCAGGTTGGCGACGGACGTCGCGTCCGGCATCCCGGCCGCGCCCTCGCCCTTGCGGTAGGTGGCGGTAGTGTCGTGGCAGATCAGGCAGTCGACGTTGTCTTCCCCCTGGTGTTCCTTGCGCAGATCCTTCCAGCCGTAGCCCACGTGGCAGGCGGTACAGTAGCTGTCGTTGGAAGCGGTGGCGCCGCAGAAGCTGTTCACCACATGGCGCTTGCCGAGCTTCTGGCCGGTCAGCTTGTTGTCAAACTCCCAACGCCAGTGCTGGGTGCGCATGAGATGCTTGGCGGCTTCCGTATGACAGCCCAGGCAAGCGCGTGTCACCTCGGGGCCCGAGGCGAAGGTCCGCTGCAGGTCCTTGAACTTGGTATGATCGGCGGTGGACGACGTGACATCAGACGCTACCGTTGGCAGTCCGCCCACCCCACAAAAAACCGCGAGGGCAAGGATTGCGATCCCTGCCCTCTTGATCTTCGCTCGAGCGGCCCGTCCACGGGCCCGGACCCGGTCAATGAAGCTTATTGGGAAGCTCCTCGATGGCGTTGTCGATCAGGGCGTCGGCCTTCTTGCCGACGGCCTTTTCCAGCAACAGGTGACGGGTGGCGTCCAGAGCCAAGCCGGCCACTTCCTGGCGCACTTGAGAGACGGCTTCCGCCTCGGCGCGGGCAATACGGTCCAGCGCTTGCTGTTCGCGGCGCTTGAGGCCAATCTCCAGGTCCTTGGCGGCACGAGCAGCCAGCCGTTCGGCCTCGGCGCGCGCATGATCGGTAATGCGGCCAACCTCGTCGGCGGCCTCTCGCTGGCGCCGCTGGTAGGAGGCCAGCAGCTCCTTCGCCTCCTGATGCAGCTGTTCGGCTTCCTCGATGCGGTTCCTGATGGTTTCGGCCTTGTCGTCCAGGCCGGTGGCGATGGTCGCCCATGCCTTGCGGCCGAACGCCGCCACCATGATGACGAAAGCCAGCGCCACCCAGAATTCGGGAGCATGGAAAAAGGGCTCCGCGCCTTGCGCCGCCCCCGAAACCTCGGCAGCCCAAGCCTGCATCACCCACGCTCCTTCATCGCCTTGTCGACGGCGGCCTGCACGGCCGCCCCATCCGGACGCTCCCCAAGGAGGCGCTCGGCAGCGGCCACCGCCACCTCGACCGCCATCCCCCGGATATCGGCCACGGCGGCATTGCGGGCGGCCTCGATGCGCGCCTCCGCTTCCCGGACCTGCCCGGAAAGTCGCTCGACCAGCACCGCTTGGCGATTCGCGGCTTCGGCGGCGGCCTTCTCGCGCACTTCCCGTACCGCGTTCTGGGCCTGGCTCTTGGCCTCGGTGATGGCCTTCTGGTAGGCCTCGGCCATCGCCGCCGCGTCGGCCTTCAGAAATTCGGCCTTCTTCAGGTTTTCCTCGATACGCCGCTTGCGGTCTTCCAAGACCTCGGAAACCCGCGGCAGCGCCACCCGCGCCATCAGCAGATAGAGCAGGGCGAAGGAAACCGCCAGCCACACCAACTGCGGCGCGAAGGCCTTGGTGTCGAGCTGCGGCAAGCCTTCGGCGAAGGCACTGCCGGCGCTCGCCGCCAGCCCAGCGGCGGCGGCCCCGATCGCGATGAGGAACTTCGCCGGGCGCATGGCCGCTCCGTTCAGGTGAACAGGATCAGGAAGGAGATCAGCAGCGCGTAGAGCGCCACCGCCTCCACGAGGGCGAAGCCCAGCATCGCCAAGCCGAACACCTGGCCGCGCGAGGCCGGGTTGCGGGCGATCGAATTAATCAGGGAGGAGAAGATGTTGCCGATACCGGCACCGACGCCACCCAGACCGATCACCGCCAGGCCGGCACCGATCATCTTGGCGGGCTGAAGATATTCCATAGCCATGGTCACTGTTCCTTGGTTTGCGTTGCTTAATGCAGGTGGATCGCGTCGTTCAGATACAGGCACGTGAGCACGGTGAACACGTAGGCCTGCAGGAACGCCACGAGGAATTCGAAGGCGGTCAGCAGCACGTCGACGCCCAAAGGCGCCCATCCGCCCCAGAAGCTCAACGGCACGATGAAGCCGGCGAAGACTTTCATCATGGTATGGCCGGCCATCATGTTGGCGAACAGGCGAATCGAGAGGCTGAACGGCCGAGACAGGTAAGACAGCACCTCGATCAGCACCAGGAAGGGCGTCATCCAGGACGGCACGCCCTTGGGAACGAAGAAGTGCAGGAAATGCATGCCATGCTTGGCGAAACCGACCACCGTCACGCCCAGGAAGACGAACAGCGCCATGGCGAAGGTGACGATGATGTGGCTGGTGAAGGTAAAGGCGAAGGGAATCAGGCCCAACAGGTTGGCGAACAGGATGAACATGAACAGCGAGAAGATGAAGGCGAAGTAGCGCCGCCCTTCGCTGCCCACGTTGTCGCGAATCATGTTGGCGATGAACTCGTAGGACATCTCGGCCATCAACTGCCAGCGGCCCGGCACCAGGGCGCGGCCCCGCATGCCCACCGTCAGGAACAGGGTGACCGCCGCCACGGTCAGCAGCATGAAAACGCCCGAGTTGGTCAGCGAGGCATTCAGCCCGCCGATCTCGATGGGCACGATAGTCTTGATCTCGAACTGATGGAGAGGATTGGCCACGTCGCCGCCTTTCCGGAAATTCCGCCTGTCGTTTCAGCCGCCCACCTCGGGCGGACCGTCCCCTCGATCATCCCCCGGCCGGCGGTAGCCCGGCGCCATGCCGATCCCGCAAGCCGCCCGATAGACGTTCAACGCACCGGCGCCCGCGCCGAGAAAGAAGAACACCACCAGGAACCCCGGCGACGTCCCCAACCAACGATCCAGCAGGATTCCTATCGCCACTCCCAGCCCTAGGGCCGCGACCATCTCGGTCCCGATGCGAAAGGCCATCCCGAAGCCGGTCATGGAAACCTTGAGTGCCGGGCCTCGCCCTTCGGGGGCTTCGGCCTCGGCCCGGGCCCGCTTCAAGCGGACATCCAGGTCCTCCAGGGGATCCGGTGGGGGTTGGTCATTCATCGGCGAGGGGCGAAAGATCCTCCGTCCGGCAGGAAACGCACCGCTATGCTGCGATGCACAGTACCGACGCCCCCCCGCCCTGTCAAGCCCCGACACCGCCCATTTACCGCCTTGAAATCAAAGCTGAAACGGAGACATTTGAATATTAGCAAATCCGTATTATCGCCCTGGCGCAAGCCCCCGGCAGGGTACGGGTGTTCTGCGTCGGGCACGCGACGGCAGATATGGGAATAAAACTTTGACATCCTTACACGGATGTGTGAAGATCAAATCACCTTCCTGTAAATCATGGGATGAGGGGCCTCCTGACAAGGGCGTCGTCCTTGTGAGTGGATGTAGGCTGCGTTTTTCTCATCCCTGTGCGTCAAAAACAGGAAGTGGTGTCAGATTTGGTTTCGCTCAAGAAACCGGATATTGGACACTCAAAGGAAAGCCTTACTCTTGTTATCACGAAATCTTCGGGTTCCCGGCATCACCGGGCCCCAATCGCGCGACGTTCGCACGCCGGCCCGAGTTTCCCGCGGCAGTCAGGACGCCGTTGCCAGCACTGTCTATCGGGCCTTGATCCTGGCCTTCAAGGAAGCGCCGTCCCTCGAACGCAAATTGGCGGCGGAAGCCGCCCTTTGGGCCTACCGGCGACGGAGCCGCGGCCCGACATGACCGCCGCCGCCATGGCCATCGCCGCCCGGCGGCCTCACCCCAACTGCTTGCACGCGACCGCCGCGTCGGAAGGAACGCCAATGCCCAAAAAGCCCAACTACCGCTTCGAACGCTTCGAACGGGAGCGCCAAAAGGCGGAAAAGAAGGCGGAACGTCTCGCCGCGAAGCAGGACAAGGCGGGAGTGGCGAAGCCGGAGGATGGCTCCGCTCCGCCCCCGCCGACCGAGACGCCCGAGGAATAAGGGCTGCATCAGGACTCTTGCCATGCACGACATCGCCAAGCCCATCGATCCGCCCGACAACCCGCCTGCCGCCATCACGAGGGCCGGTGGGGATGTGCCCCGCCAACGGTGTTGTCTGTCTTGCGGCGAGAAGTTTTCCAGCGAAGGCTGGAGCAACAGGTTGTGCCCGCGCTGTCGAAAGCGCAGCACCCCGGTGAATGCATGACTACGTCCGGAATTAGCGCGGAACGCCGATGGCGTTCCCGGCCAGCCGACGCCTGGAGCCGCCCCTCCTCCCGGCATTCGGTCTCCACCCACGAGGGAAAAGCACTTGAAAGGACTAACCCGATGAAGAAACTCCTCAAGGCTTCGGCCCTCGCCCTGGCGCTGGCCGGAACCGTGATCGCGCCGGGCGCCGCCCAGGCCTGGGGCTGGGGCCCCTTCGGCAACAGCGGCAACGGCGACGGATTCGGCAACATGGATTTCAGCATGAGCGGTCGCGGCAGCGGTAGCGGCTATGGCAACGGCTACGGCGGCGGACCCGGCTACGGCTACGGCGGGCCAGGCTACGGCTACGGCGGTCCCGGCTACGGCTACGGCGGCCCTGGCCCCGGCTACGGCGGCCCTGGTTTTGGCGCCCCCGGCTACGGCTATGGCGGTCCCGGCTACGGCGCGCCCTACGCG
>JAMOBD010000082.1 GCA_039908345.1 Magnetospirillum sp. WYHS-4 | reverse complement strand
ACCGGCGGCGGTGTTTGTACCACCCCGCCGGTCCGCATCCGCGACAACGGACGGACGCCCCGGCAGTATAGACGGAAACCTTGCGGCGTGCCACGGCAAAAGGCGCGGAAACCCGCCTTGGCAGGACTTTCCGCCTTAACCCGAGTCCCCTGGGGACGAGATGCCACGGGGCTCGTGACAGGTTGACTTGGGTATCGCCAGCTTCCGGTACGAAAGCCGGATGTCCGGCTACAGCGGCTTGACCAGGGCGGCCACCAGGGCGACGGCGGCAGCCAGCATGGCGCCCATCTTGATGGTCAACCGTTGTTCCATGTCCCGCAGACGCAGGTTCGGATACTCCTTCGTCACCAGATCGGCGCCGGACATCGCCTCTTCCAGTTCGCGGGCGAATTTCAAGGTATCCAAAGGGACGGCGGTCATGGCTTCACTATGCGCCCGGCCGGCGCAACAGGCGGGCGTCACCCGATGTCGATGGCGTAGTTCTCGATCACCGTGTTGGCCAGCAACTGGCGGCACATGGCCTCGACGGCTTCGCGGGCCTTGGCCGGATCGGTTTCGGCCAGGTCGAGTTCGATGTACTTGCCCTGGCGGACGTCGCCGACGCCGGAAAATCCCAGCGATCCCAATGCATGCTGGATGGCCTTGCCCTGGGGATCGAGGACGCCGTTCTTCAGGGTGACGTGGACTTTGGCTTTCATTGCATGGTCTCCGGGCCTTGCAGGTCGCGGGGGCCGCCCTCGGGCAGGATGCCCAGGCGGCGGGCTACCTCCTGGTAGGCTTCCGCCACCCCGCCCAGATCGCGGCGGAAGCGGTCCTTGTCCAGCTTCTCGTTGGTCTTCAGATCCCACAGGCGGCAGTTGTCGGGGCTGATCTCGTCGGCCAGCACGATGCGCATCTGCTCGTTTTCCCAAAGCCGGCCGAATTCCACCTTGAAGTCCACCAGCCGGATGCCGATGCCGTAGAACAGGCCGGACAGGAAATCGTTGATGCGGAGCGCCAGCGACATCATCTCGTCCATTTCCTGGGGCGTGGCCCAGCCGAACGCGGTGATGTGCTCCTCGGTAATCAGAGGGTCGCCCAGGTCGTCGGACTTGTAATAGTACTCGACGATGGAGCGGGGCAATGGCACGCCCTCGGCCATGCCGAACCGTTCGGCCAGCGAGCCGGCCACGATGTTGCGCACCACCACCTCGATGGGGATGATCTCGACCTCGCGAATCAGCTGCTCGCGCATGTTGAGGCGGCGTAGGAAGTGGGTGGGGATGCCGATTTCCCCCAGGCGCAGCATCAGGTGTTCGGAGATGCGGTTGTTGATGACCCCCTTGCCGGTGATGGTGCCGCGCTTGCGCTTGTTGAAGGCGGTGGCATCGTCCTTGAAGTATTGGACGAGGGTACCCGGCTCGGGGCCCTCGAAGAGAACCTTGCCCTTGCCTTCGAAGATCTGCCTGCGTCTGCTCATGAACGTCCGTCCGGCCATTGAAGGGCCCATATAGCAGGGGGGGGCCGGCCCCTGCAAGGGGACGGCTCAGAGCAGGTTCTGTTCCCGGAAGGACCAGTAGCCCGCCCGGCCGATGACGATGTGGTCGTGCAGGACGATGCCCAAGGACTTGGCGACCTGCTGGATTTCCTTGGTCATGTCCACGTCGGCGCGAGACGGCTGGGTGTCGCCCGAGGGATGGTTGTGCACCAGGATCAGGGCGGTCGCCCCCAGTTCCAGGGCCCGCTTCACCACCTCGCGCGGATAGACGGGGGTATGGTCGACGGTGCCCTTCTGCTGCACCTCGTCGGCGATCAGCATGTTCTTGCGGTTGAGGAACAGAACGCGGAACCGCTCCGTCTCCTCGTAGCCCATGCTGGCCCGGCAATAGGTCACCAGGGCATCGTAGGAACCCAGGACAGGCTTTCCCGCCAGATCCTCCCGCCCCATGCGCTTCGCCGCTTCGCGCACCAAGCGGAACAGGGCGGCGGTGGTGTCCTTGACGGCGGGAAATTCGGCCAAGCGGGCCGGATCGGCGCTAAAGACGCCGCCCAGGCTGCCGAACCGGTCGATCAAGGCCTTGGCCAGGGGCTTGACGTCCCGGCGCGGAATGGCGTGGAAAAGCAGCAACTCCAGGATCTCGTAGTCGGGCAGCTTCGCTTCCTCGTCCTGCAGGAAGCGCTGCCGCAGGCGATCGCGATGGCCCACGTAATGGGGCTTCCTGTCCGCTTCGTCGGCCATTACAGGTCATAGGGCGGGCAATGGAAACCCGCCGGCGAAAGGGTGAAGACTTCGACGCCGTCCGCCGTGACCGCCACCGAATGCTCGAACTGGGCCGACAAGGACTTGTCCTTGGTGACTGCCGTCCAGCCGTCGTCCAGCACCTTTACCTCGTAGCGGCCGGCGTTGATCATCGGCTCGATGGTGAAGAACATGCCTTCGCGGAGCGCCAGCCCCTCGCCGCGGCGGCCGAAATGCATGATGTTGGGAGCCTCGTGGAAGACCCGGCCCAGCCCGTGGCCGCAGAAGTCCCGCACTACCGAATAGCGATGGCCCTCGGCATAGGACTGGATGGCGAAGCCGATATCTCCGGTGGTGGCTCCAGACTTGACGGCCCGGATGCCGCGCCACATGGCCTCGTAGGTCGTTTCCACCAAGCGGCGGGCTTTTACGCCGACCTCGCCCACGTAGTACATGCGGCTGGTGTCGCCGAACCAGCCGTCCAGGATCACCGTGACGTCGATATTGAGGATATCGCCGTCGGTCAGAGTCTTGTCGCCCGGGATTCCGTGGCAGACCACATGGTTGACCGAGGTGCAGGTGGACTTGGGAAAGCCACGGTAGTCCAGCGGTGCCGGCACGGCCCCGTGGCCGACGATGAAATCGTGGCACAGACGGTCCAGTTCGCCCGTCGTCACACCGGATTTGACGTGGGGAGTGATGAAATCGAGCGTCTCGGCGGCCAGGCGGCCGGCCTTGCGCATGCCCTCGAATTCCTCGGGACCATGAATCACGATCCGCCGCCCGTCCACCATCGCGCTGCTCGACCAGTCGTTGTTCATGCTTCTTATTTAGACGAAGGCGAGGGGGGATGCCAACTCTATCCCTTCCGGCGATATGCGGCAGGCGCGGCAAAGGGCCTCCACGCCTTGACGGCGCGCCCGTTCCAGTCCTTCGGCATAGGCCGGATCGATGTCGGCGGCGGGGGCGAAGCGACTGCAATCCTCGCGCTGCACCAGATAAACCATGACCGCCCGCGCACCCTGGCCCACCATGGCGGCCAGTTCTTCCAAGTGCTTGGCGCCCCGGCGGGTCACCGCATCGGGAAATTCGGCCAAGCCGGGTTCGCGCATCAGGGTGACGTTCTTGACTTCCACGTAGCAGGGCGGCCTTCCCTGGCCTTCCAGCAGCAGGTCGATGCGCGAATTCCGGCCGTACTTCACCTCGCGGCGGATGGTGGCGTAGCCGGCCAGTTCCGGGATAATCCCGGCGGCCACCGCCTCGGCCACCAGGGCGTTGGGGTGCGCGGTATTGATGCCGACCAGCCCTTCGCCCACCCGCAGCAGTTCCCAGGTCCAGCGCAGCTTGCGGTCCGGGTTGGCGGCCGGGGACAGCCAGACATCGGAGCCCGGCATGTTTACGCCGAGCATGGAGCCCGAATTGGCGCAATGGGCGACGACGGTCTCGCCGCCTTCCAGGACGACGTCGGCCAGAAAGCGTTTGTAGCGCTTGACCAGCCGTCCGGGGACGAGGGGATGGGGGAACTTCATGCCATCACCATAGCAGACCGGGTCAAATGCCGCAGCCCTGCGGCAATTCACCCATCCATGGCGCGGAAAAGGTCCGGGAAGCGGCGGTCTTCTTCTGGCATGACGGTTGCGAGCCGGGGGGCATTCGTCATTTCCTGGGGGAGTCCCATATCCATGATCCGCCGTATCCTGCCGGCCCTGGTCATCCTTGCCGCCCTGTCCCTGCCGGCCGCCGCCCAACCGCCACGCGTGGTGGTCAGCCTGCCGCCTCTCCATTCGCTGGTCGCCAAGCTGCTGAAGGGAGTCGCCGAACCGGAACTGCTGATGCCCCAACGCACCGCCGGACGACTCGCCGACCTATCGGCTGCCCAAGTCCAGGCCCTGCGCGCAGCCGACTTGGTGGTCTGGAGCGGCCCCGCCCTGGAAGGGGCGATCGCCGAGGCCCGCCTGGTAATGCCGGACCTGAACGCCCGCACCCTTACCCTTTCCACCCAATTGCCTGTCCTGACCGCCAGCCAGACCGGCGCGCCCGACCGTCCGGGCACGGCGCAGGATCTGCGCTTCTGGCTCGATCCCCGCCTCGCCCACGTGGCGGTGCATGTGTTGGCGCCGGCCCTGGCGCGGGTCTATCCGGATTCGGTCGATGCCATCTTGGACAACGAGATCGCGGTGATGCACGAACTGCATCACCTTGAGGACGCGGTCCGTTCCGCCCTCGGCACCACCGTCGGGGTGCCGCTGCACATGGGGGCTTCCGACCTGCGCTACCTGGAATGGCGCTTCAACCTGGCCCAGGAAGGTTGCGCCCGGCGCGGCTTCGATCCCAGCGGATTCGGCCTGCCCGCCGGCCCCGACCTTTACGACCGCCTGATGACCAGGGCCCGCGAGACCCTGGCCGCCTGTCAGCGCCGCGACTTGGCCTCGCTGACCAAGGCGGCCACGCCATGATGCGCGCGCCCATCCGCGCCCCCGACCCGCGGTGCGAGATGACGGCGGACGGTACCCAGCTCCGGCACCTGCGGGAACTGGAACTGGAAAACGCCCGACTGCGCCGGGCCGTGGTGGAATTGACCCTCGACAACGCGACGCTGCGCGAGGCCCTGCGGTCCGTCTCTCCATCCTTCGGGACGATGTAGGGCTACAAGCCGGGCAGACGGGACAGCAAGGCGCGCACCGGGGCGAAGCTGCGGCGGTGGTGCGGCGTCGGGCCAAGCCGTCGCAGGGCCTCCTGGTGCTCCGGGGTGCCGTAGCCGGCGTTGGCCGCCCATCCATAGCCGGGAAAGGCTGTCGCCAAGTCCGCCATGATGCGGTCGCGGGTCACCTTGGCGACGATGGAGGCTGCGGCGATGCTGAACGACGCGGCATCGCCCTTGACGACGCAACGGACGGGGCAAGGCAAGTGGGGGGGGCGGTTGCCGTCCACCAGCGCCAATTCCGGCCGGATACCGAGGTTCTCGACTGCCCGCTCCATGGCGATCAGGGTGGCCTGGAGGATGTTGACGCGGTCGATCTCATCGACGTCGGCGATGCCGACGCCGACCCTGGCGCGGTCGGCGATCAGAGAGAACAGGACCTCGCGGCGCGCCGGCTTGAGTTTCTTGGAATCGTCCAGGCCTTGCGGGATGTCGTCCGGGTCCAGGATCACGGCCGCCGCCACTACAGGCCCTGCCCAGGGGCCGCGTCCGGCCTCGTCGATTCCGGCGACCAGGCAGTCCGCTTTGCGTTCCAAGGAATAATCAGGCATGGAACAATTCCAGAGATCAAGACCCAGGGCGAGACGACGCAAGGGCTAGCACGGCCCCGACCCGCTTTCCAGGGGGATTTGCTTCGACTCGGGACGCCACGACTTCAACGACGCCGAAAAGACTGCCCGAGCGAATGCGAAAGGATTACAGGTAACATAATGTAAATATTTGTAATAAATTGTCGGCCCTCGCACCCCGGAACCTTGAGCCGACGAGGTTCCGGAGTGCGAGTAGCCTGGACAATAAAAGGCGATGTTGGTTGGGGGGCCTGAGCCATCGCCCTTATTGTAGGCCCACGAGGGAGCCTACATGTAATATAGCCGTACGCCATGGAAATACAATATTTTTCATTTTAGATAGTTTTGAAATGCATTTCAGAGGATTTGCCTGGAACATTCGATAAAATTTTATGCAAATTGCCATCGTCTCCGAGGGCTCCAGGCCGCCCGCGCCGCCCCTGGAATCCGTTGCGCCACCAGGGCGAACTGTAGCATCATCGCCTTCGGTGTCATGTCCGTCCGGATATGACGGCCGGCCTTTCCCTGCACAGAGCGAGCCATGCCGTCCCTCGTCGATCCCTTCGGCCGCGCCATTACCTACCTGCGGGTATCGATCACCGACCGCTGCGACTTCCGTTGCCGCTATTGCATGGCCGAGGACACCGCCTTCGTGCCCCGCCGGGACTTGTTGACCCTGGAGGAAATCGACCGGGTTTGCGCCGCCTTCGTCGCACGCGGGGTGAGGAAGATCCGCATCACCGGCGGCGAGCCTTTGGTGCGGCGCAACGTGGCGAGCCTGTTCCACTCCCTCGGAAGGCATCTGGAAGGCGGTGCGCTGGGCGAACTGGCACTCACCACCAACGGCAGCCAACTGGCCCGCTATGTCGATGAACTGGCGGCTTGCGGCGTCAAGCGGGTTAACGTGTCGCTGGATACCCTGGATGCCGCCCGCTTTCGTCAAATCACCCGCCAGGACCGTCTCGCCCAGGTACTGGAAGGCATCGCGGCCGCCAAGGCGGCGGGCTTGGAAATCAAGATCAACAAGGTCGCCTTCGGGCGTTACGAAGACGGCGAGTTCGACGCCATGCTGCACTGGTGCGGCGAGCAGGGGTTCGACCTGACCCTGATCGAGATGATGCCGCTGGGCGAGGCGGGCGGGTTGCCGGATGCCGGCTTCCTGCCCTTGGCCGAGGTGCGCCGCCGCTTGTCCGATTCCTGGACCCTGGCCGACATTCCCGAGACCACCGGCGGCCCGGCCCGCTACATGCGCGTCGAGGAGACGGGCCGCAAGCTGGGATTCATCACGCCGCTGTCGGCCCATTTCTGCGATGCCTGCAACCGGGTGCGGCTGACCTGCACCGGAACCCTGTTCATGTGCCTGGGCCAGGAGGACTCGGTCGACCTCCGCACGCCCCTGCGAGCCGATCCGGGAGACGGGCCGCTGGGCGAGGCCATCGACCGCGCCATTGCCCGCAAGCCCAAGGGCCACGAGTTCACCACCGATCCCTTGACCGGACGGCCGGCGGTCGGGCGGCACATGAATCTTACCGGGGGGTGACCAGGAGGTCGCGCAGCCTGGCTTCGAGGTAGCGGCCGATTTTTTCCGAACCCTTGGGCGTGGTGTGCAGGCCGTCGTAGTGGTCGCCGTCCTCGAAGAAGAGTTCGCCGGCCAGATCGACGCAAATCGCCTTGACCTCGCGGCAGACCGCCAGGGTGGTCTTGTTGAAGGCGGCGAGGCCGGCGTATTCCCCGATGTCCACTCGCCCGTCCGGCAGGGGCTTGCCCAGCACAAGCCCGTCGCGGATGCGGTAGGTCGCCTTGTGCTGGGTCACCAGGATGGCCTCGGCCCCCAAGCCGCGGATTCGCGCCGCCAGTTCCTTCAACCGCCCCGCATAGGCTTCCAGATGGGGCGCGAGGCGCCGTTCCTCGCCGGCAAGGTCGGGTTGGGTGGCGGCCGCGGTCCAGGGGGTGCCGTCGTAGTTCTTCTGATTGTGGATCAGGTCGGCCCGCCGGGCCTGCCAGGCGCCCTTGAGGGTCCGGTAGAGCCCGTAGACGGCGCTGTTGTTGATCAGCCATTGCTTCCACTTGCGGGTCGGAGCCTCCATGTGGTCCTGCTTGCCCAGATGCCCGGTGGCGGCCACCGCGAAGTCGTTGATGCCCAGGTAGGCCAGCACGTAGCGTGGCTTCAGGCCGGGAATCCTTGGAAACCACAGGTCGAAGTTCTTCAGGTGCCCGATGGTGCTCTGGCCGTCCACGCCCGCGTTGACGACCGTCACCTTGCGGCCGTTCTCGGAGAAGGCCTTGGCGAGAGTATCGGTCCAGGTCATCCCCTCGCCGATGAAGATTTCGTTGGTGGTGCTGCCCCCGATGGCCAGGATGTCGATGCGCGCCGGGTCCTCGTAGGTCCCGCGCAGGCCATGGCGGTCCCGCTTGAAGCGGACGATGCCGCCGCCATACAGGTTGGTCGTCTCGAACGGCCGGTCGACGTTGCGCGGGATGACCAAGGTGCCGTAGCCCCCGCCCATCCAGCCGCCGAACACGAGCTCGGCCGCCAGAACCACGGCCAGCAGCAGCGCGAGGTTTATGCCGACTGTCTTCATGGCTTGGGCTCCGCGACGACGAGAACGGGATCGAGGGCGGTGGCGAACAGGTTCACCCCCCAGTGCAGATGCGGCCCGGTCGCCCGGCCCGACTTACCGACGCTGCCGATCACGGTGCCCTTGGCGACTTCCCGGCCTTCGGCGACCCGGATATCTTCCAGGTGGAGGTAGACCGAAGTCAGTCCATGGCCATGGTCGATCATCAGGGTGCGGCCGGTAAGCAGCATGTCGGGATGGGCCAGGCGCACGATGCCGGCCCCCATGGCGCGTACCGGCGTGCCGGTGGACGCCGCTATGTCGACGCCGTTGTGAGGCGCGCGCGGTTTGCCGTTCAGGATGCGCTGGGACCCGAAGACCCCCGACACCACCCCGTCGGCCGGCCAGACGAAACCGTCGCCGAAGAACGGTCGGGCCGTGTCCGCCTTGCGGGCCTCGGCGACCTGGGCGCTTTCGCGGCGGATGCGTTCCAGGTCCTCGGGCGGCGGCGAGACCTTCTTTTCCGGCAGGCCTTCGATGCGTTGGACCGGATATTCCCGTGCCGCCACCTTCAAGTCACGGGTTTCCGTCCGCCCGTCCGGGCCGGTGAGCGAAAGTTCGGCGCGGGCCGGGGCGTCGCGCCCGAAGCCCAGCAGGAACAGCCCGTCCTGCGACACCCGGACGGGGGCGCCGTCCAAGGTGACGCGAGTGCCGGGCGGGGCACGCCCGACCACCAGCCCGCCCTGGGTCAAGGGGCCGTCCAAGGTCAGCCCGGCGGCCGGGACGGGAAGCGCGAGCACGAGCAGGGCGAGGATGGCGCCCTTCACAGCAACGATCCCTGGCGGTCGTCGCCTGGCTTGCCCCTGCGGCCGGTGGCGACGGCGTGGCTGTCGCCGTCGTGGAAGGTGACCGCCAAATTCATTCCCGGCCGGACGGCCTTGGCCGAAGTCACGGGATGGCCGGCCCCGTCCTTGACCAGGGCGAAACCCCGCTCCAGGACCCGACGGTAGGACAGGCTGTCGAGCAGGGCCCCGGCCTGAAGCATGCGGCTCTCGCCGTGGCGCAGCGCCGCCCGTGCCGCCTGGGTCAGCGCTCGGAATTCGCCGGCCAGCCGGCCTTGCGAGACTTCGATCAGCTGCCGCGGCCCTTCCAGGCGTCCGGCGGTGCGCAGCAACTTCTCGCCGCTTCGTTCGACAATCCGCCGCAGCGCCCGTTCCAGCCGTTCGGTCCGGTCGTCCAGACGTTGCGCCGCTTCCTCGATCAGCCGTCCCGGCCGGGGCAGGCCGCGTTCGAGACCGGCGAGCCGCAAGTCGAATTCCGCCAGCCGGCGCCGCAGGGCGACCGTCAGGCGCTGGCCGTCGTCCTGCACCTGGGCCATCAGATCGGCGCGCACCGGCACCGCCATCTCGGCGGCGGCGGTCGGGGTGGGGGCCCGGACGTCGGCGGCGAAGTCGATCAGGGTGGTGTCGGTCTCGTGCCCGACCGCCGAAATGACCGGAATCGAACAGTCGGCCACCGCGCGCACCACGATTTCCTCGTTGAAGGCCCAGAGGTCCTCCAGGCTGCCGCCGCCGCGCGCCACGATCACCAGATCGGGCCTCAAATCCGCCGGCAGGCCGTCGAAGCCGCGGACGGCAGCGGCCACCTGAGCCGCCGCCCCGTCTCCCTGGACCAGCACCGGCCAGACCAGCACCCGGCGCGGAAAGCGGTCCGCCAACCGGTGCAGGATATCGCGGATCACCGCCCCGGTGGGCGACGTCACCACGCCGATGGTTCCGGGGAGAAAGGGCAGACGTTTCTTGCGGGCGGCGTCGAACAGGCCCTCCGCGGCAAGCCGGCGGCGCCGGTCCTCCAGCACCTTGAGCAGGGCGCCTTCGCCGGCCAATTCCACGGAATCGACCACCATCTGGTACTTCGACCTGCCGGGGTAGGTGGTCAGCCGTCCGGTGGCGACGACCTCGATGCCGTCCTCCATCCCCACGCCCAGCCGCTGGGCGGTGCCTTTCCAGCAGACCGCCTCCAGAACCGCCTCGGCGTCCTTGAGAGCGAAGTACAGGTGGCCGGACGCGGCGCGCTTGAAGCCCGAGATCTCCCCCCGCACCCGAAGGAAGGGGAAGGTCTCCTCGACCGTCAGCTTGAGCGCCTGGGCCAGTTCGCCCACCGTGAATACGGGGGTATTGTGGCCGGGGTCGCAAGAGGGGGGTTGTTGCGTGGTCATCCTTGGTATTTATTACCGCTAGGCATCCCCGCCGAACAAGCGGGCTGGAGAAGCAGGAGGAGGCATGAAGGTTCTGGTGGTCGGGTCCGGGGGTCGCGAGCATGCTCTCTGCTGGGCGATTGCTCAATCTCCGCTTTGCGAAAAGCTCTATTGCGCGCCCGGCAATGCCGGCATCGCGGCGGTCGCCGAATGCCTGGATATCGCTGAGCGAATCGCCCTGGTGGTCGTCGGCCCCGAGGCGCCCCTGGTGGCGGGCCTCGCCGACAAGCTGGAAGACGCCGGGATCATGGTCTTCGGCCCCAGCGCGGCCGCCGCCGCCCTGGAAGGTTCCAAGGCTTTCATGAAGGACATCTGCGCCAAGTACGGCATTCCCACCGCCGCCTTCGGCACCTTCGACGAACCCGACGCCGCCAAGGAATACATCATGCGCCTGCCGGCCCGCCTGGTGGTGAAGGCGGACGGCCTGGCGGCCGGCAAGGGGGTGATCCTCTGCCACAACCACAACGAGGCCTTCGCCGCCATCGACCACATCATGACCGAACGAGCCTTCGGCGAGGCGGGCGATCAGGTCATCATCGAGGAATTCCTGGAAGGCGAGGAAGCCAGCTTCTTCGCCCTGGTGGACGGCGAACGGGCCATCCCGCTGGCTTCCGCGCAGGATCACAAGGCGGCCTACGACGGGGACAAGGGACCCAACACCGGCGGCATGGGGGCCTATTCGCCGGCTCCGGTGGTCGATGCGGCCATGGAAAAGCGGGTGATGGACAAGATCGTCACCCCGCTGATCAAGGCCATGGCGGCCGAGGGGCGCCCCTACAAGGGCGTGCTGTTCGCCGGCCTGATGATCGCTAAGGACGGGCCCCGGCTGCTGGAGATCAACGTCCGCTTCGGCGATCCCGAATGCCAGGCCCTGCTCTTGCGTCTCAAGTCCGACCTGCTGGAGGCCCTGGTGGCCTGCGCCGAGGGCCGGCTGGACGACGTCAAGCTCAAGTGGCGCAAGGAAGCCTCGCTGGTGGTGGTGATGGCCGCCCAGGGCTATCCCGGCCATTACGAGAAAGGCTCCGAGATCAAGGGGCTGGACAAGGCCGCCGATCGAGACGGGGTCGTGGTGTTCCATGCCGGGACCAAGGCGTCCGGCAACGGGCGGGTTCTGGCCAACGGCGGTCGCGTGTTGGGCGTCGCCGGACGCGGCAAGACGGTCAAGGAAGCCCAGAAGAAGGCTTACGCGGCCGTCGACGCCATCCACTGGCCGGACGGCTTCTGCCGCCGCGACATCGGCTGGCGGGCCATCGAAAGGGCCTGATGCTCGCCTATATCGCCCGTCGCCTTTTGCTGATCGTGCCCACCCTGCTGGGCATCATGGTGATGAACTTCGTCATCGTGCAGGCGGCGCCGGGCGGTCCGGTCGAACAGATGATCTCCAAGATCACCGGCATGGGGGTGGAAGCCACCGCCCGCGTCGGCGGCCAGGCGGGCGGCGAGGCCGGCCGGGCGGCCCCGGTGCCGGGGGGCGGCGAGGCTTCCAGGTACCGGGGCGCCCGCGGCCTCGATCCCGACTTCGTCAAGGAGATCGAACGCCAGTTCGGCTTCGACAAGCCGGCCCACGAACGCTTTCTGATGATGCTGTCCAGCTATGTGCGCTTCGATTTCGGGTCCAGCTACTTCCGCGACCGCCAGGTCATCGACCTGATCCTGGACAAGATGCCGGTGTCCATCTCGCTGGGTTTGTGGACCACCCTGCTGGTCTACCTGATCTCGATTCCGTTGGGCGTCGCCAAGGCGGTGCGCGACGGCTCGCGCTTCGACGTGTGGAGTAGCGGCTTGGTGATCGTCGGCCACGCGGTGCCCGGCTTCCTGTTCGCCATCCTTCTGATCGTGCTGTTCGCCGGGGGGCGCTATTTCGCCTGGTTCCCCTTGCGCGGGCTCTATTCCGACAATTTCGCCGACCTGTCGTTCTGGGCCAAGGTCGCCGATTACTTCTGGCACCTGGCCCTGCCCATCCTGTCCATGGTGATCGGCGGCTTCGCCAGCCTGACCCTCTTGACCAAGAACTCCTTCCTGGAGGAAATCAACAAGCAGTACGTGGTCACCGCCCGCGCCAAGGGCCTGGGCGAACGACGCGTGCTCTACGGCCACATCTTCCGCAACGCCATGCTGATCGTGATCGCGGGCTTTCCCGCGGCCCTGGTGGGCATCCTGTTCACCGGTTCCATGCTGATCGAGGTGATCTTCTCCTTGGACGGGCTGGGCCAACTGGGTTTCGAGGCGGCGATCAACCGGGACTATCCGGTGATGTTCGGGACGCTCTACATCTACTCCCTGCTGGGGCTGGTGCTGAAGATCGTCAGCGACGTGACCTACATGCTGGTCGATCCGCGCATCGACTTCGAGAGGCGCCATGCCTAGGCTGACCCCGATGGATCGGCGCCGGCTCGCCAACTTCCGCGCCAACCGGCGCGGCTATTGGTCGCTGTGGCTGTTCCTGGGCCTCTTTTTCGCCAGCCTGTTCGCCGAATTCGTCGCCAACGACAAGCCCATCTTGCTGTCCTACGAGGGCGGCCTCTACATGCCGGTGTTCAAGAGTTATCCGGAAACCGTCTTCGGCGGCTTCCTGGAGACCGAGACCGACTACCGCGACGCCGAGATCAAGGCGGCCATCGAGGCCAAGGGCTGGATGGTCTGGCCGGCCATTCCCTACAGCTTTCGCACCGTGAACTACCACCTGACGGTGCCGGCCCCGGCCCCGCCTTCCCGAGACAACTGGCTGGGTACCGACGACCAGGGGCGGGACGTGCTGGCGCGGCTGATCTACGGCTTTCGCATCTCGGTGCTGTTCGGCCTGGCGCTGACCCTGGTCAGTTCCCTGGTGGGCATCGCGGCCGGTGCCGTGCAGGGCTATTTCGGTGGCCTGGTCGATCTGCTTTTCCAGCGCTTCATCGAGATCTGGGACGGTCTGCCCATGCTGTTCCTGCTCATCATCCTGGCCAGTATCGTCGAGCCGAATTTCGGCTGGCTGCTGTTCATCATGCTGCTGTTTTCCTGGATGGGGCTGGTGGGCGTGGTGCGCGCCGAATTCCTGCGCGCCCGCAATTTCGACTACGTGCGCGCCGCCCGCGCCCTGGGGGTGAGCGACGTCCGCATCATGGTCCGCCACATCCTGCCCAACGCCATGGTGGCGACCTTCACCTTCCTGCCCTTCATCCTGTCGGGGTCGATCACCACGCTCACCGCGCTGGATTTCCTGGGTTTCGGCCTGCCGCCCGGCTCGGCCTCCTTAGGCGAGTTGCTGGGCCAGGGCAAGGCCAACCTGCATGCCCCCTGGCTGGGGCTGACCGCTTTCTTCGTGCTGGCGGCGACCTTGAGCCTGCTGGTGTTCATCGGCGAGGCGGTGCGCGACGCCTTCGACCCGCGAAAGATCTTCAGATGAGCCGCCTGCTGGAAGTCGCCGACCTGCGGGTGTCGTTCGGTGCCGCCGAAGCGGTCCGGGGCGTGTCCTTCCACATCGACCGGGGCGAGACCTTGGCGTTGGTGGGCGAAAGCGGTTCCGGCAAGTCGGTGAGCGCGCTTTCGGTGGTGCAGCTCCTGCCCTATCCCTTGGCCCGGCATCCCTCGGGCAGCGTGCGTTTCCAGGGCGAGGAACTGATGGGGGCGCCCGCCCATCGCCTGCAGGCCGTTCGCGGCGACCGCATCGCCATGATCTTCCAAGAGCCGCTCACCTCGCTCAATCCGCTCCACTCCATCGAAAGGCAGATCGCCGAGACTCTTTTGCTGCATCGGGCGACGACGCGCCGCCAGGCCCGCGAACGGGTGATCGAACTGCTGCATCTGGTGGGCCTGCCCGAGGCCGAAGGCCGCCTGGACGCCCTGCCCCACGAATTCTCGGGCGGCCAGCAGCAACGGGCGATGATCGCCATGGCGCTCGCCAACGAGCCCGACCTGCTGATCGCTGACGAACCCACCACGGCCCTGGACGTCACCATCCAGGCCCAGATCCTCAAGCTGCTGAAGGACCTGCAGGCCCGGCTCGGGATGGCCATGCTGTTCATCACCCACGACCTGGGCATCGTGCGCAAGATCGCCGACCGGGTGGCGGTGATGACCCAGGGCCGTATCGTCGAGGAAGGCCCCACCGCCCGCATCTTCGCCGGCCCCGACCACGACTACACCCGCCGCCTGCTGGCCGCCGAACCCAAGGGCCTGCCCGATCCCGCAGACCCCGCTCAGCCCGAACTGGCGGCCGGGCGCGAGGTCAAGGTCTGGTTCCCGATCAAAAAGGGCTTGTTCCGCCGGACCGTCGATCACGTCAAGGCGGTGGACGGCATCACCCTGTCGGTGAAGCGCGGCCATACCCTGGGGGTGGTGGGGGAAAGCGGATCGGGCAAGACGACCCTGGGGCGGGCGCTGATCCGCCTGGAAGCCAGCCGGGGCGCGGTGCTGTTCGACGGCCACGACCTGCAAGGCTTGGCCGGGAACGATCTGCGCCGGTTGCGGCGGCGCATGCAGATCGTCTTCCAGGACCCTTACGGATCGCTCAGCCCCCGCCTGTCGGTGGGCCAGATCGTCGAAGAAGGCCTCCTGGTGCACGGTTTGGGCGGCGATGCCGGGGAACGGCGCGCCCTGATCGGCCGCGCCCTGGATGAAGTGGGGCTGGAAGCGGCCATGCAGGACCGCTATCCCCACGAATTCTCGGGCGGTCAGCGCCAGCGCATCGCCATCGCCCGCGCCCTGGCGTTGAAGCCCGATCTGATCGTGCTGGACGAACCGACCAGCGCGCTCGACATGTCGGTCCAGGCCCAGATCGTCGAGCTGCTGCGCGACCTGCAACGCCGCCACGGCCTGGCCTACCTGTTCATCAGCCACGACCTGAAGGTGGTGCGCGCTCTGGCCCACGACATCCTGGTCATGCGCCGTGGCCGGGCGGTGGAACAGGGGCCGGCCCACGAGATCTTCACCCGCCCGCGCGATCCCTACACCCGCGCCCTGATGTCTGCCGCTTTCGATTTAGAGGAATTGCCACCCTACGAGGGTTCGTAGGTAGCCAAGGAAATCGGAACCTCGTATTATCCCCCAGGATGGAGGTGGCGGATGGTTCTTCTGGATTGGAGTCCGGACCTCAGTGTCGGAATTTCCGAGTTCGACCTGGAACATCGGCGCCTGATCGACCTGCTCAACGATTTTCATGGCCGTTTGATGGCCGGTGGCATGGCGCGCCCGGATATCGAAACCGGGTTGATGATCCTGGCCGGCGAGGTCAAGGCCCACTTCGCCAGCGAGGAGGCCTTTTTGGAACGGATCGGCAGTTCCCGCCTGGAAAGCCACCGCATGCTGCACGAGATTCTCTATTCCGACCTGCTGGTGATGATCGCCGAAGCGCGGCGCGACGAATTCCGCTTCCTGTGCGAAGACCTGGAGTGCAGCCTCACGCCCTGGCTGGTCGAGCATATCCGCAACGTGGACTCGCGCCTGGGCCTCTGATAGCAATCGGGCATGCTTTTCCGCCCTGTCCTGGTGGTCTTCGCCAAGGCGCCGCGCCTCGGCTTCGTCAAGCGGCGCCTGGCCGGCGACGTCGGCTGGGTGGCGGCCACCGCCTTCTGCCGGCGCACCAGCGCCCGCCTGCTGGCCGGCCTGCGTCGCGATCGGCGCTGGC
>JAMOBD010000081.1 GCA_039908345.1 Magnetospirillum sp. WYHS-4 | reverse complement strand
CGCGACGGCGCCCGGCGCCACATCCTCGCCCATTGCGGCGAGCCCGATCTGGGGGGCGAGGCCGTGGGCCTCGCGGACCTGCTAGCGGACCAGGGATAGCCGTGGCCGGGGCGGCGGCGGGAAGCGCGGCGCCGGGGGCTTGAAGGGATTGTCGATATCCAGCGGATTGCTGCCCAGGACTTCCTCGAAAAAGGCATGGGCGCGGCGATCGATGCCCAGGAACTGCACGGCCAGGCGGCCTTCGCCCTCGGCGCGCGCCACGCGGGCCCGGATGTCCACCGGCCCGACCCGCCCCTCGTCGGCCAAGCCCAGTCCGGTGACGGCGAATAGCGATCCTGGCGTCAGCGGCCCGCCGTAACTTTCCACCAGGGCACCGCCGCGGCTCCAGATCGCGGCGACGAATGAGGTACCCCCGATCTCCAGCAGGATCGGCACGGCCTCGTGACGGGATTGGTGGCGCCGTTCCAGCATCGCCCTTCCTTCCCTTCATTCGCGAGCATGAAAGAATGGGCGGGAATCGGAAAGGAGGCTGTGCCGGCCGTCACTGGGCCAAGGCTATTTGGCGCCGGCCACTTTCGGCGGGCCGGTCAGGATGATCACGTCACCCGGCAGGGCCAAGTTGCCCATCAGGCGGGCCCGTTCGTCCAAGAGATCCGGGTCGAGGCTTTCGGCCTGCAGGCGGCGCACCCTGTCTTCCCAGGTACGGCGCTGCTGGACCACCCGCCCGGCGAAGCGCGAGGTGGCGTCGATCTGCTGGCGGATTTCCATCCAGGCCAGAAAGCCGCGTTCGCCGTTCACGGCATGATAGCCGAAATAGGCCATCGCCGCGATCCCACCCAAGGACCCCACGACATAACGCGCGCGTTTCCGGAATTCTTCCGCTATCGCCATCGATGAATCTTCTTCTGGTCCGACGCGGGCTTCTGTCCGCGTACCGGCATAACTTCTCAAGCCCGCCGACACTATTCCTCGGAAAGGATTGATGAGCCGTTAATTCACGGGCGCGGTTCGTGTTTTTCGTATTCGAATCAAGCCCACGCGAAAAGGGCGGCCACCGGGCCGCCCTTTGCATCCTTTGGGGCCCGGCCGATGGGCTACTTGCGCAGCACCGCCTTGCCGGCGTAACGGGAGGCGTTGTCCAGTTCTTCCTCGATGCGGATGAGCTGGTTGTACTTGGCCAAGCGGTCGGAGCGCGACAGGGAGCCGGTCTTGATCTGGCCGCAGTTGGTGGCGACCGCCAGGTCGGCGATGGTCGAGTCCTCGGTCTCGCCGGACCGGTGGCTCATCACGGCGGTGTAGCCGGCCTTGTGAGCCATCTCGACCGCTTCCAGAGTCTCCGACAGGGTGCCGATCTGGTTGACCTTGACCAGGACCGAGTTGGCGATGCCCTTGTCGATACCCTCGCGGAGAATCTTGGGATTGGTGACGAAGATATCGTCGCCCACCAACTGCACCTTGCCGCCCAGTGCTTCGGTCAGCATGGCCCAGCCGTCCCAGTCGTCTTCCGCCATGCCGTCCTCGACGGACACGATGGGAAATTTCTTGACCAGCTTTTCCAGGTACTTGACGTTGCCGGCCGAATCCAGGGTCTTGCCCTCGCCAGACAGCACGTACTTGCCCTTCTGGTAGTACTCGGAGGCGGCGCAGTCGAGCGCCAGGGCCACGTCGTCGCCGGGCTTGTAGCCGGCCTTCTCGATGGCCTTCATGATGAAGGACAAGGCCTCGTCGGCGCTCTTGAGGCCGGGCGCGAAGCCGCCCTCGTCGCCGACGTTGGTGTTGTGGCCGGCGTCGTGCAGCGCCTTCTTCAAGGCGGCGAAGACCTCGGCCCCCATGCGCACGGCGTCCGCCATCGTGAGTGCGCCCACCGGCATGATCATGAATTCCTGGATATCGATGGGATTGTCGGCATGCTTGCCGCCATTGACGATGTTCATCAGGGGCACCGGCATGGTGTGGGCGAAGGCACCACCGACGTAGCGGTAAAGGGGCAACCCGGCTTCTTCCGCCGAGGCCTTGGCGACCGCCAGGCTAACGCCCAGGATGGCGTTGGCGCCCAGGCGCTTCTTGTTGGCGGTGCCGTCCAGATCGATCATGGTACGGTCGATGAAGATCTGGTCGTCGGCCTCCAGGCCGGCCAGCGCTTCGAAGATCTCGCCGTTCACGGCATCGCAGGCCTTCCGCACGCCCTTGCCACCGTAACGCTTCTTGTCCCCGTCGCGCAGTTCGACCGCCTCGCGGGAACCGGTCGAAGCCCCCGAGGGCACCGCGGCGCGCCCGAAGGCGCCGCTGTCGAGCAGCACATCCACCTCGACGGTGGGGTTGCCGCGGGAATCCAGGATTTCACGGGCGTGAATGTCGATGATGGCGCTCATGGGAGACACTCCTCGGCGATAGGGAAATTCCTACCCGCAGTGATACATGCTGCGACCGCGAAAGGAAAGAGAGATGCGCTTGCCTTGATGGCGGCCATGTTTGATTATGCGCCGTAGCGACGGAACCATGATGCAGCCGGCGCGGGGACGGCGAATGGGCGATCCGGAAAAACTTCCAGCCTACGACATCAGGGATGTGAAGATCCTGATCGTGGACGGCAACAAGCACATGCGGCATCTGCTGAAGCAGATTCTGCATGTTTTTGCCGTCCGGAACCTGCGGGAAGCCGACGACGCGCTGACCGGATTCAAGGAATTCAAGGAGTTCAAGCCGGACATCGTGCTCACCGAATGGGAGCTGACGCCCATGGACGGCGCCGACTTCGTCCGCATGATCCGCCGAGCCGAGGACAGCCCCAACCCGATGGCCTCCATAATCATGATCACCGCCTACACGGAGGCCACCGTGGTGGCCACGGCGCGGGACTGCGGCATCAACGAATTCCTGGCCAAGCCGATCTCGCCCAACCGCCTTTACCGGCGCATCGCGGCACTGATCGACCGTCCGCGACCCTTCATCCGCAGCAAGACCTACGTCGGCCCGTGCCGCCACCGCCGCAAGATCGACGACTACGATGGCCCGCGTCGCCGCGAATCCGACGCCGACGACATCTTCGTCATCGACTGAGCGAGCGGCAATTCCACCCGCGCTTCCAATCCTCCCTGGTGGGGCCGGTTGACCAACTCCAGCCGCCCTCCCTGCTGGCGCCCCACCAGGTTGGCGGCGATGGCTAGCCCCAAACCGGTGCCTCCGGTTTCCCGCGATCGCGAGGCCTCCAGGCGATAGAAGGGCTTCAGCACATCGACGAGGTGGTCCTCGGGAATTCCGGGGCCTTGGTCCCGCACCGTAACGCGGACCACGCCTTCGTGCGTGTCCAGCCCGACGCGGGCGCAGGTGCCGTACTTCACCGCATTGTCGATCAGATTGGAAAAGACCCGGCGCAACGCGTCGGGGCGAGCCAGAACCTGGGCCATCGCCTCGCCCTCGTAGCTTACGTCGAGACCCGCATCGGCCGCGTCGTCGCAAAGGCTCTGCAGCAAGGAACCCAGATCGACGCGCTGGACCGGTTCCCGCGATTCCAGGCTTTGGGCCAGATCGAGGCCTTCCTCCACCAAGCCGTTCATCGACCGCAGATCTTCCAGCAGACGTCCCTTCAGGTCGTCGTCGGCCAATGGTTCCAACCGCAGTCGCATGCGGGTCAGGGGCGTCTTCAGGTCGTGGGCGATGGCGGCCAGGATGCGGGTCCGTTCGGCCACTTGGGCGCGAATGCGTTTCTGCATGGCGTTGAAGGCCTTGGCCGCCTGACGCATCTCGGTGGGACCGGTCTCGTCCAGGGGCGGGCGCTCCATGTCGCGGCCGAAGTCCTCCGCCGCCCGTGCCAGCCGTGCCAGCGGCCGCAGCGCCAGGCGGACCGCCATCCAGGCCGCCGCCGCCAGGATGGCTGCGAACAGCGCCCCGTTGACCGAAAGGAAGGCTCGTTCGCCCAGGGGCGGCCGGGGTGGCCGCAGGTCGACATGCTGAAGGCGTGCCGCCTGGCCGTCGGGAAAGGTCACCCGCGCCACGCTCAGGCGCGGCCGGGCGTCTCCGTCCCGCCCGGACCAACCGCCGTCGACGCGGGCCGCCGCCACTACCGCGTCGCCCAGCAGGTCGGCCAGTGCCGGCGCCGCCGGCAGGGCCTCGGCATCGGCGGGGGGATCAAGGGCGATCCGCCACTCCCGCTCGGGCAAGGCGCGAACGGCGGCGACGCGAGCCTCGGCAGATAGGGGAGAAAGCATCTGCACCACCGTCGCCAGGCGCGCCGCGCCGGCGCGGTCGCGAAACTGTTCGATCACCTGGGCCCGGTCCCGGCGTGCCAGTTCCGAGGTCAGGCCGACGGCCAGCAATACCGCCCCCACCAGCAACAGGAAGATGCGGAGCGCCAGGGACCCGGCGAGTCTTCCCATGCTAGGCCTCCATTTCGACCGGCGCCGCGAGCAGATAGCCCTCGCTGCGCAGGGTCTTGATCAGGACCGGGTCGCGAGCGTTGTCGCCCAGCTTCTGGCGCAGGCGACTGACCTGCAGGTCGATGGCACGGTCGAAAGGCTCGGCGTCGCGGCCTCGGGTCAGATCCATGAGCTGGTCGCGGGTGAGCACCCGATTGGGATGGGTGACGAAAGCGTGGAGCAGGCGGTACTCTGCCGCCGACAGCGACACCACCACGTCGTCGGGCGAGGTCAGTCGACGCGCCCCCGCGTCCAGGGCCCAGCCGGCGAAGCGATAGCGCCCGGCCGGCGGCGGCGCCAGATTGACCGGCAAGGCCTGGGCACGGCGCAGCACGCTGCGGATGCGGGCCAGCAGTTCGCGCGGCTCGAAGGGCTTGGTCAGGTAGTCGTCGGCGCCCATCTCCAGGCCCAGGACCCGGTCGAAGGGATCGCTTCGCGCTGTCAGCATGAGGACGGGCAGGTCGGAATCGGCGCGCAGCCGTCGGCAGAGCGCCAGACCGTCCTCGCCGGGCAGCATGATATCGAGCACCAGCAGGTCGATGCGGCCGGATTCCAAGACTTCGCGCATCTGGCGGCCATCGCCGGCCAAGCTGACCCGGTAGCCGTTGCGGCGCAGGTAATCCCCGACCAGGGAACGGATGTCCCGATCGTCGTCGACCACCAGGATATGGGGTTGCGTCTCCATGGGTCCATTCCTACTCCGTCCGAAGCCCGTCGTCATGGCCTGGACTGTATCGGTCCGTATCGGCGGCCGCAGGTTGCGACACAACGATACGATTTTCCCCTCGCGCCGACATATGCCCGATACATGGGGGGCCCATCATGCCCTTCATCGGCGATGACCGCCGTTCCCGATTCTCAAGGAGACCCCCCATGAAGTTGCCTTCCGCCAAGTCTCTTCTGTCCATCGCCGCCCTGTCGGCCATCGTCGCCGGTGGCGCGATGCTGCCCCGAGAGGCGGCGGCCGGCTCGCCGAATGCCGCCGCCTGCGAAAAAAGCGGGGGCAAGCACGGCGACTTCCGCAAGTCCATGGACAAGCGCCTGGACATCCTGCATCGCGACCTGAAACTCTCCGCCGAGCAGGAGACCGCCTGGACCGAATGGTCCGGCAAGGTCAAGTCCACCCTGGACGATGCCGCCAAGCGCCGCCCCGACTACCAGGCCATGACCACCCTGCCGGCGCCGGAACGCTTCGAGAAGCTGATCGAGATGGGCAAGGAGCGCCAGACGCGGCGCGAAGCCGACCTGGTGGCGCTGAAGGCCTTCTACGCCAAACTGACCCCCGACCAGCAGAAGATCTTCGACAAGGGCATGCCCTTCGGCCCCGACCATCGCAAGGACGGCAAGACGCCGGCCAAGAAGTAACCGGACACGAAACCCCGGTCGTCCCCTACAGGGCGACCGGGTTCTCCTTGGCCACCGCATCGAATTCCAGCAGGACTTCCAGCACGTCGGCCAGTTCGTGCAAGGGAATCATGTTGGGCCCGTCGGACAGGGCCTTGGCAGGGTTGTCGTGGGTTTCGATGAACACGGCCGCCACGCCCACCGCCACCGCCGCCCGCGCCAGCACGGGCGCGAATTCGCGCTGGCCGCCCGACGTGGTCCCCTGCCCGCCCGGCTGCTGCACCGAATGGGTGGCGTCGAAGACCACCGGACAGCCGGTCCGGCCCAGGATGGGCAGACCGCGCATGTCGGTGACCAGGGTGTTGTAGCCGAAGCTGGTGCCGCGTTCGCAGACCAGCACGTTCATGTTGCCGCTGCTTTCGATCTTCCGGACCACGTTGGCCATGTCCCAGGGCGCCAGGAACTGGCCCTTCTTGACGTTGATCGCCTTCATGGTCTGGCCGGCGGCCAGCAGCAAATCGGTCTGGCGGCAAAGAAAGGCCGGAATCTGCAGCATGTCCACCGCCTCGGCCACGGGGGCGCACTGGACGGCCTCGTGCACGTCGGTGATGACGGGACAGCCGTAAGTCTCGCGCACCTCGGCCAGGATCGGCAGGGCTTCCTTCATGCCCAGCCCGCGCGGCGTGTCGCCGCTGGTCCGGTTGGCCTTGTCGAAGGAGCTTTTGAACACGAAATCGCAGCCCAGGGCCCGGGTCATTTCGACCAGGGCATGGGCCATTTCCAAGGCATGGGCCCGGCTTTCCAGCGAACAGGGCCCGGCGATGACCGCCAGCGGCAGATCGTTGCCGAAGGTGACCTTGCCGACGGTGACGTGGCGGGGCTGGGTGGTCATGGCTCTTCCCCTTTGGTGGTCTTGTCGAGCGATGTGAAGAAGCGGTCGGCCCATGGCGAGGCGGCGCGGACCTTGGCGATGTCGAGGGTCTTCAAGATGCCGAACGAATCCCGGCCCTTGTCGTAGCCCCCTTTCCTGGTCATCTTCGCCGCCTTGGTCAATCCTTCGATAACGGCAGCCTTGGACGCGGCCTCGATACTGCCTCGGGGAAGTGCCTTTTCCTTGAAATCCTGCCCGAAATACTGCCGAAGCGCAGGAATATCGGCGAGAAACCAGGACTCCATGGCCTGGACCATGAAATGGCATTGGCCATCGGTCGCGCCCGGCGGTTGCCGCCAACCGCCTTCCTCGCGACCGCCCAAATGCGTCCAGGGAGATTCCTCCGAAACCGGCCCTTCGCTGTCCACGAGCAGGAGGGAGGTCTTCCCCGGCTCGGGATGTTCGAGCGCGGTGACGAAATCCTTGTAGGCCTCGTGGCGGCTGCCGCAGGCCACGAACTTCGGCATCCGGCCGCGCAGGCCGGCGCGGTCGGCCAGCATCCCGAACGCTTGGCGAAGCTTGATATCCAGGTTCTTGTTGCCCCCGCCTTCGACGAAGACTTCCGCTACCATCGGGTCGCCCCGATCTTTCCCTTCAGCCACAACTGGCCCAGCCGGTAGTCCTTGAGCCAGGGAGCGAGTTGGTCCTTGTCGAGGCGGCGCAGGGTCGTCCCGCCCTCCCCCTTCTCGCAGGCGACCACCGCCTCGGGGGTATCCGACAAGGCATCGACCAGGATGTCGGAGTGAGTGGTGACGATCAGTTGGGTCCGTTCCGAGGCCGCTCGCAGCAGCCTGGCGATGGTAGGCAGGATGTCCGGATGCAGGCCCATCTCCGGTTCCTCGATGCAGACCAGGGGCGGCGGCTCCGGATGGCAGAGGATGGCCAGCAGGCAGAGGTACCGGAGCGTACCGTCGGAAAGCCGCGTGGCCGAAACGGTGAACCGACCTTCGGTGAGAAAAACCTGAACCGTATTCGCCACGATGCTCACGTCGAAGTCGTCGAACTCGCCGGAGAATTCCCGCAGGTTTTCCAGCACGGCCCGCTTCGCGTCGGGATCGCTGCGCAGGCGGTTGAGCACCAAGCCCAGGTTGGAGGCGTCCTCCTCGAGGAACTCGGTCCGCATGTCGGCCCTCTGTCGCAGCCGGGGCGACGAATACCGACCCATCGTCCAGTCACGGTAAATCCGGATCGCTTCGAATTGCCGCCCTACCCACCAGAGTTCACGGTACCGAACGGGGTCCTTTCGCTGGGACAGGATCGACTGGTCGGAACCAACGTCTTCCTGCACGGATCGCGTCCCATCGCCAGTCGTCAAGACGACCGTCCCATCCTTGTGCTCGCAGAATACCGTGGGCGTGGAACTTCCCTGCGATGGCATCTCCAACTCGACCCTCTCATCGTCGACGCTCGGTCCACCGTACGCGCTTAGAGAAATGCGGTATCGCAGATTCCTTCCGCGATCCCACGGCAAGACAGTTTCCACCGTCGCCACGCCATCGCCATCCATCTCCCAGATCCAGTCCTCGAACAATCCTCCATCACCGGACACCTCACTCAAGTCACGTGGTGCCGCCTTAAGGAGGGATATCGCGTCGATGACGTTGGACTTCCCCGACCCGTTGGGGCCGATGAGGAGGTTGAGGGGCAGCAAGTCGAGCGGCTGGGAGTCGGGCCCGAAAGAAAGGAGGTTGGCGATGCGGAGGCTTTTCAGCATGGAGCCACCTTATCACACCAATCGCGACTGGTGCACCGCCGCCGCGATGAAGGAAGTGAACAGCGGGTGCGGTTCGAAGGGGCGGGACTTGAGTTCGGGGTGGAACTGCACGCCGACGAACCAGGGATGGTCGGGGATTTCGACGATCTCCGGCAGCAGGCCATCGGGCGACAGGCCGGAAAAACGCAGCCCGGCCCTTTCCAGGTCGGCGCGGTAGCGCGTGTTGACCTCGTAGCGGTGGCGGTGGCGCTCGAAAATGGTGTCAGCACCGAAAATTTGCCGGGCCCGCGAGCCTTCGGCTAGCCGGCACTCGAAGGCGCCCAGGCGCATGGTGCCGCCCAAGTCGCCGCCCGCGCGGCGGACCTGCAGTTCGCCTTCCTGCATCCATTCGGTCATCATGCCGACCACCGGATGTTCGGGCTCGCCGAATTCGGTGGAACCGGCGCCCGCCAAGCCCAGAAGGTGGCGCGCCGCCTCGATCACCGCCATCTGCATGCCCAGGCAGATGCCGAAGTAGGGCACCTGGCGTTCGCGAGCGAAACGCACCGCGGCGATCTTGCCTTCGGTACCGCGCTCGCCGAAGCCGCCGGGAACCAGGATGCCGTGCACGTCCTCCAGGTGCTGGACCGCGTCCTCGCGTTCGAAGATCTCGGCGTCGATCCAGCGGATGCCGACCTTGACCTGGTTGGCGATGCCGCCGTGAGCCAGAGCCTCCACCAACGACTTGTAGGCGTCGATCAGCACCGTGTACTTGCCGACCACGGCGATGGTCACCTCGCCTTCCGGCCGCGTCACCCGGTCGACGATGCCTTGCCAGCGCGACAGGTCGGGCGGCGGGACGGCGATGCCGAAATGGCGGCAGACTTGGTCGTCCAGGCCCTGTTCGTGGTAGGCGATGGGCACCCGGTAGATGGTGTCCACGTCGAGCGCCGGGATCACCGCCTCCTCGCGCACGTTGCAGAACAACGCGATCTTGCGCCGCTCGCCCGCGGGGATTTCCCGGTCGGCGCGGCAAAGCAGCACGTTGGCCCGGATGCCGACGTTCAGCAGTTCCTTCACCGAATGCTGGGTGGGCTTGGTCTTCAACTCGCCCGCCGCCGGGATATAGGGCAGAAGGGTCAAGTGCAGGTACAGGGCCCGCTCGGGGCCCAGTTCGTTGCCCAGCTGGCGGATGGCCTCCAGGAACGGCAGGCCCTCGATGTCGCCGACCGTGCCGCCGATCTCGCACAGCACGAAATCCTCGTCGCCTAGGTCGCTGCGCACGAAGTTCTTGATGGCGTCGGTGATGTGGGGAATCACCTGGATGGTGGCACCCAGATAGTCGCCCCGCCGCTCCTTGGCGATCACCTCGGAATAGATGCGTCCGGTGGTGACGTTGTCGCCCTTGCGGGCCGAAACGCCGGTGTAGCGTTCGTAATGGCCCAGGTCCAGGTCGGTCTCGGCCCCGTCGTCGGTCACGTAGACCTCGCCGTGCTGGTAGGGGCTCATGGTCCCCGGATCGACGTTGATGTAGGGGTCGAGCTTGCGCAGCCGGACCTTGAAGCCGCGCGCCTGCAACAGGGCGCCCAGAGCCGCCGAAGCCAGCCCCTTGCCCAAGGACGATACCACGCCGCCGGTGATGAAGATGAACCGCGTCATGGAGCTGCACCGTATACCAGATCGCGTCCGAGCAGAAAGAGGAAAGGCGGCTTGACGCCGCCCTTCCGATCGCATTAGCTGGAAGGCCCTTTTCCTTCCCGTTACCGCCCTGCCTGCCTACTTGGCCACCGGAGCGCTCGGCTCGGCGGGTTCGGCCGGCTTGGGCGGCTCGACAGCGGGTACGGGCGCGGCCGGCTGTTGGACGGCCGGGGCCGAGGGAGCGGGAGCCACATCCAGAATCGAACGCTTCTCGGCGCGGTGGTTAGCCATCATCGCCAGGACGATGCTTGTGGCGAAGAAGCCGGCCGCCAGAATCGCCGTGGCGCGTGTGAGCAGATTCGCCGTCGACCGGCCGGTCATGAAACCGCTCATGCCGCCACCCAGGCCGCTCAGGGCCCCGCCTTCGCTACGCTGGATCAGGATCACCCCGACCAGCCCGATGGCAAGCAGGAGATGAATGACGAGAATCACCGTGGTCATGGCTCGCGCCTCTTGGAATTCCGTGAATGGGGTGCTTCTAGACCAGACCGCGCGGCAATGCCAGCCGAATCGTCATCGACGGCCCGTGGCCCGCCGCCTTTCCGTCGCGGAGAACCGAGCCGGAAAACCGGTTTCACCCGCCCCGGAAGGCCTCTGGCCGACGCGGCGGGAGTACCACAAGGAATTCGGGCGCATAGCTCAGATGGTAGAGCAGCTGACTCTTAATCAGCGGGCCGTAGGTTCGAGTCCTACTGCGCCCACCAATCAAATCAAGGCCTTAGCTGGTATCCGGCTAAGGCCTTGATGCTTTCAGGGAGCACATAGGGAGCACGGGAATTTCTGGTGCTCCCTTTCCGCTTTCCGTCATCCTTATTGATGATTCTCCGGGAATGCGCTTTCGATCTTGCTGATCGTCGCACTATAGACGACGGGTCAAGGGCCGCG
Source organism: Magnetospirillum sp. WYHS-4 (assembly GCA_039908345.1). Classification (NCBI taxonomy): domain Bacteria; kingdom Pseudomonadati; phylum Pseudomonadota; class Alphaproteobacteria; order Rhodospirillales; family Rhodospirillaceae; genus Magnetospirillum; species Magnetospirillum sp. WYHS-4. The sequence continues at coordinate 6,867 of JAMOBD010000081.1, read as the reverse complement.
CAGAGCCACGCGCAACAACGTGAGCATGGCGAGCACGGCCAACTCAGCGCAGCGTCGCAGCACACATCAAGATAAGCACTGCGACCATTCGTCAATTTGAGTCGCAACTGTACACTCATTAACGGAATTGGGCTGCCGACACGTGGGGCCGGTATGGCTTGTTACGCTGTTGGGCAAGGGCCTGGCGGCAGGCACTCCCCCCGCCAAAGCCAAAAGGCCCCCGGACGAATCGCCCATGGTGATGAGTGGAGATGTGGCGCGTAAAAATCTATACGATAACTTGACAACAACTATTTTACTGTCAACTTGACTATATGTACAAAATAGGATAATAACTAGAAAATCATAAGCTGTTTCTATGTAACAGGGGTGGCGGATATGAGAAAATCAGTTATACTTTCTATTTATGTTGTTTGTGTTTCAGCTTGCGTAAGAGACGGGGATCGTCTTGATTACCACTCTCCGTTGCAGCTGTGCATGGACTACCTCACTACTCCTTTGCCGCCTCAACATGATCAGTTTGGTTTTCAGCAGTCTGGATTACGGTGGGCAGCTGAAGGACACAAAATGCGTGTAGCTCAAGAACTTGCTCGACGAGGTGAAGATTGCTCTCGTTATTTAGGGGCTGCTGCGGCCCAAAACCAAGCTAATGAAGCAGCCATCAGATCGTCTCAGCAAATTGAAGGCCCGCGCACGTATATGATAAATGGTAGAATTGTTACGTGCACATCAATGGGACCAATGACAAATTGCTTTTGAGGGCACCTCAAATAATCCTGCATTCTGGCGATGATGGCCTAGAATCTGGCCATGGACGACGGGGTGGGGGCGACGATGGGTCAGATGGGCTTCTTCGAGAGCCGCCGGAGTCTGGTATCCCAGGGCCGAATTGGGGCCTGGTGGTGTTGTAGTCGGTCACCCAGGGGGTGCAATTTGCAGGGCATATCATAACGCAGAGGATCTAAGGTTTGTCCGATGAACAATCAGGATTGGGGGGTGGTTTGGTTGTTGGTCCATATCAGCCGCATTACAAAATGCGACAGGTCTGCCTCCAAATCTGGTCGGACCTTCCGCCAAGGTCGAGTGCCCAATCAGTGATGTTCAACGCAGCGGCATGGAATGCATGCTTGTGGCACCAGTCCAGGGCGTCCGTTGTTGCGATCATGACCCGCCCGCCGATCCTGCGATGGGTTGGGGCAGTGCCGCGTTTGCATTGGGCGTAGAACGTTGACCTGGAGATGCCCGTAAGGCGGATGAACTCGGGCAACGTCATGATCGGCGGTCGCCTGGTGAGCTTATGGAGTTCTTCCACATTCAGCATGACCGGTAGGCGATCCTGCATCTGGGTGAACTGGACGCCACGCCATATCCGTTGCCCGTTGGATTTCGCATAGACGGCCCCGAAGTCACGCAGCGCGGCGGACAGGATATGGATGGAAGGGGGAGCAAGGCCGTTTGATCGGCACCAGTCCTTACACACCATCATGAGCCCTGCTGACCGGATGTACTTGTCGTTGTCGGTGCGGACCAGGGCATTGGCGATGAAGGTAGCGGCGACGGCAGAGCGCACCATTCGGTTGGAATAGCCCATATGGCGCGGCGACGTACCGTCAGGCATTGGGAGTTCGGGGATATCTGGGGGGATGTTTGTCATGGTGTGGCCTGTTCTCAAGGGGAGGGCGTTCTAATGGGTGGGCCTGGACCTGTCCTACCTGGCTAACCTGTCCTGCCCAAAAACGGCCCTTCGGAATCTATAATGAATTTTCTATGACCCATTAATTAGGTAGGACAGGTAGGACAGGTAGGGAAACACCTTGATTTCTGCGTGTCTTCATCGTCCCACCAGGGGGAGAAAGGTCGGACAGGTTAGCCATTCTTTTTCTCATCGTCGGGCCAATCGACTCTCTGGCCCATTCTTTCTTCGAAGTTGGCGCGGCACTCGACCAAGGGTGGAAAGCTGTAACCCCATGGTCTTGTCTTTCCATTAGTACGCCGGTTCCTTTTCAGGTTCGGCACCATTCTGTGCAGCCAGGTTCCGAGTTCGGTCTGTGTTGCACGCCCTCTGGCAAAGCCAGCTTCGGCGGTGAAGGTGTCATGCAGTTCCGAGATCGGCACAAAATCTGTCCAGCCTCTTCCGGGGGCCAACTCTCCCGAATACAGGCGGCCGTACCACCATTTGTCGACGCCGTTCAGCGAGGCAAGCTTCATCCCTAGCAGGGCGTTCGTCCTCGGAACGGAGCGTAGGTTGATGCCCTCGATATTATGGTGCTGGAGAAAATGTAGCAGAGCTGCGAGGCCCCCGTTGTCTCGCCATGCGGCCAAAGCCTGAAAATACGCATGGTCTTCGCGGTGGACATCGGAGACGTCGAGGACGAGGTATCTGCGCTCATCTCCAGCCGCCGCCACAAGGCGTTCATGGTTTCCGGCGATGATGATCCGGAGGAGATTTTTGGCTTGGATAACGTCCACGCCTTTCGGCTCGATCGACAGGGTAGGCGCGGTAACTAGGTTCTTCAACGTTGACTGTGCAACCTTGGTTTCGAAGGAGCCTTCGTCGGCGAAGACCACCAGCTTATCGAGGAGATGGCTATTGAAGTTTCCGACAAGGTGGCGAGGGTTGTTCACTTCAATGAAATGCTGTCCGAAGAGCATCCCAAAAGTCTCCGCGAAGAAGCTCTTGCCAATACCCTGTCCACCCCTGAGGACCAATGCCGTGCCAGGTCGCCTCACTGGATTTTGGATAGCATCTGCTAGCCATGCCACGACATAGGCATAAACGGCCTGATCCCCTGCGCAAATGACGGCATGGATGAAGTCCAAGAATGGCTTGACCTCTCCTTCCTCTGGCGCAACGGCAAATCCCTTCCAGAGGTTATAGACACCCTCTGGGACCTTTCCATTTGGAACGAACATGATCCCGGATAGGAATTCTCGGCGCTGTGGATCGCTGAGCCACCGAGAGGCAACAGGCTCCAATCTTCCATTCACGCGGACCCTTTGGTTCTCAAGAAGGACTTCAAAATCTCCCCTTGTCATAAATTCGACACGCCGCATCCAGGGACTGCTTGGACCAAACTCCTCACATAAGATGCGCACCTTGCCGTTGACCTTCACAACTGCAAACTGGCCGTTCAGATATGAGAGCCAGGTTTTCCAGGAGGATCTTGGCCCCGGATACATGACTAGGAAGACCTTGCACCAAGTGCCTCTGATTGGTCCTCTAGCCATGCCCGGAGGTCGCCAGACCGGTATGCGACGATGCGGGGGCCAATCTTGATGAACCGTGGTCCATGGCCTTCCACGGCCCACCTGGCGGCCGTCTGAGCGGAGATTGGAATGTATCGGGGGAGGTCGATCCGCCGGATCAGGGTTTCGTCATCGGCGGGCAGGGGGAGTAACACAGTGGTCTTTTTCATCAGTATCTCCATCATCTGGAATCTTGTGCCATGCTGGCACTCGGTTCCGATGGGAGATAGGGACACTATTCGGTCAGCTTCCTGAGTCGGTTGTATGTGGTAATGAATGCATTAGGCCTGCCCTCCATCACAGCACTCGCGGCTTGATGAACTGCCTTTTCGCGGTCACCCCTAGCTCGATTGAACTGGCGTTTGGCGTCTACGCCATCTCGCTTCGGAATTTCCTCCTGGAGAAGCGTCCAAGCCTCTGCGGCAGATAACCCACTGACGATGAGGTGCATGATGATGGGAAATAGGAGGTAGATATCTGAGACTGGCGAACCTCGCCGAGCTTGCTTGATGTCGGGGGTCGCCTTTCGCTCCATTGCCTCGCGGATCAGCCGTTGAGTGCCTTCCGGAAACATCTTGATGGCATCTTCGTAGCCTTGTTTCCCTGGCTCTGCTTCTGCCACCAGAAGACGGTTTACCTTTTCGATTAACCAGTCCGGGGAGCCTTTATTGCCCGCACGTTTGGTGACGATCTTCCGCCTTTCCATCACAATGCCCTACGTCGGGAAGTATTCGTCGCGGCTGAGTTTCGGACGATTGAGGTCACGCTTGCGCATCTAAATTTGCCCCTTCCGTTGGGCGGTAATTGCGCTTGCTCGGAATAACTCCACGAACCCCGCCCCGTGGCTCCTCAATGTCTCCTGTTCGTCGAGGGATCAGATGAATGTGGACGTGGAAAACCGTCTGTCCCGCTGACTGTCCTGCATTCGCGCCGACATTGAAACCATCAATTGCCTGATCCGCCGACTTGAGACCATCACGGCACTGGTGGAGCAACTGTTCGACGGCGTTCCGCTCGGCATGGTACAGGTCGAAATAGTCCGCAACATGCCGACGTGGGATGATGAGCGTGTGCCCCTCTGTCACAGGATACGCATCGCGGATGGCATAGGCCAACTCGTTTTCAGCGATGATCCGGTCATTCGGGATGCTGCAGAATGGGCAGTCGAGCTTTCGGGTCGCATAGCTTGCCTGTACGGCGGCAAAATCCGTGTCATCCCGGTCGCGCTTCTCCGCGTTGCAGCGGTAGCAGAGGGCTTGAAGGTTCGATACGTCGTCTGTGCCGCCTTTGTTGCGTGGCAGAATGTGGTCCACTTCGAGGGCGCGCTGATCCCGCACGCCTCGCATCGTCCTTTCGCTCGTCGGATGATGTCGTACCGGAGACTGCCGGGTACGTAGCCAGATGACTTCTTGCGATGTTGCCAGGGCGCGATGCCGCGCTTTTCCAAATACTCGGTCAGCTTGTCATCGCAGAGTTTGGCAAGCGTTTGCCGCTCACCATCGGTGAGGTCGAGATATGCAGCTGCGAAGCGGTAAGTTTGGCCGTCTCGCTCGACGATGCCATGTTTTCCGAGAACACGGCCGGGCATCTCGCGGGCGATAACCTCGTAGTATTCGATCTGGCTCTGATCCTCGCTCAGAAAGGCTTTGGCGATGGCGTTGCGAGAGGCTTTCCCGCCGTTCAGTAGGAGAGTTTTCAGCATTACCGGTTGGTAGATGTGTGACATCCGCATCCGGTCGGTGATGAAGGCCTTCAGGTCATCAAATGCGCTCGCCATTCTCAAATTCTCTAGCATCCAGGCTCGTGGGGCAAGGGCGTCAATTGAGATGGTCGCTTATCTCGACCCTGGCAGGCTTGGGTAAGGGTCGTTTAACCACTACCTTCCTCCTCTGCTCCTGCTGGGGCAGTGTGCTCTGATCGCCGGTCATTTCAGCGCCCCAAGCCTCACCACGTTATCCGAGACAATACCATCGACAAGGGCCTGAACATGGCGTCCCCATGCATCGATAGCGGCCTTGCGTTCGGAAAGAAAATCGTGGCGCTGGTAGACGGCGGCAACGCCGGAAATAGTGCCTGATTGATGGTTCAGTATCTTGTCTGCAACGTGCGGCGCAATGCCAAGCTTGGCAAGTCCACTGGTCACAGTGCGTCGGATGTCATGGATGCGCCAATTGGACACGCCGCTGAGTTCATCGAGGCGTGCTTTTGATTTTGAGAAGCCGCTGAATGGGGTCTTGCCGTTGGTCGTGAACACATAGTCGCCAATCTTGGGTGCGGCATCGAGCAAAGCCCTGGCCTGTGCAGACAAGTGGACGAAATGGGGTTTTCCGTTCTTGGTCCGACTGCCTGGAATGGTCCATACACTAGTATCCAGGTTGAGTTCATCCCATCGCATGTCGGCAACCTCATCCCGGCGCTGGGCAGTGAAGATCAGCGTGTGCATGATCCCGGAGAATGCGCCGCCTATCGTGGTCGCCGCGTTGATGATGGCGACAAGTTCATCGTCGGTCAGTACGCGATCACGGGCAACCTCCCGAATTGGCGCGCTGATGCCTTCGCAGGGCGACACGGTGATGATGCCGCGCGACATTGCCCAGTTGAAAAGCTTACGAAGCGCAGCGAGAAGCCGGTTCGCCATGATCGGAGAACCGCGAGAGACAACCTGGTCCAACAGGTCGATCACGTCTCGCTTGCCGATGCCATGGATGCTGCGCTTGCCCCATTTAGGGAGCACGTCCTGTTGCAGAATCCGCTTCGTCTCTTCGACTGTGCGATTTTGTGCGGCATGTTTCTCCAGGAAGTCGGCTGCGATGTCTCCGAAGCGGTCAGAGATCGCACGTACCTTCGCAGTCTGGCGTTCCAATGCAACATCGCGACCTTCAGCACGAAGGCCGAGAATGCGACGGGCTTCATTCCGCGCATTGTGGAGCGTGACAGGGCCATGCGGGCCGAGAAAGACCTTTCTTGTCGGTGTTCCGCGCCCACCTGGCCGATACTGAACCAGAAAGACCTTCCGTCCTTTCGGAGTGACCTTGACACCAAACCCCGCCAGGTCTTCATCCCAGAAAAAGGCGTCTCGTTCGCCCGGTTCGAGGTCGTCAATTGCTCGCTTGGATAACTTGATGGTGGGCAATGTCAGGTGCTCCTTGACCGTGCTCCCTAGCTGGATTATAGGGAGCACCAGGGAGCCAATTCAAGGCATTTCTCGGAATTCAGCGGAATAGATCACGTCATATATCGTGTTGTTATTGCATACATAACCAACGAAGCGGAATTCTGAAGAAACATGGATTGCCTGACTCTTAATCAGCGGGCCGTAGGTTCGAGTCCTACTGCGCCCACCAAATTTTCCAAGGGGTTACGGAGCGATCCGTAACCCCTTTGAATTTGGAAAAGGCCTCCGGGGCACAAACGGGGGCACAAATCGGCGGCGGGGCACATAGCTGAAAATCGGTGACCGTCTCGACTCGCGCCCGTCGCGGGCGTAGCCTGTTTCCGCCTTCCGGTGCGGCTATTTCCACCTGGGGCATCGCGATGCCTCCCTTTAGGGAGAAATCCGATGGCTCAGTTTGGCAAACAGCTCGTATCCAAGAAGGAGTTGAGGACCGTCTGTGGCATCCC
>JAMOBD010000080.1 GCA_039908345.1 Magnetospirillum sp. WYHS-4 | reverse complement strand
AAGATGGTCGTGAAAAGACAACCTTGTCAGACAGGAGGCCTCGCCGCCTCCGCCACTCCCCTACCGCGAAGCGGTTTCGTTCAATCCCCTGCGATTCCTGCTGAGCGGAAAATGCTCTAACCGCCGGATTCAGGTTTATGCTATGACGAAGCCATGCCGATCGTCGTCGTCCACGAACTCGCCCATCTGCGGGCCGCGCTTGAGGCGGCGGAGGAAGCGGGCGTGGAGGTGACCTTGCAGGGGCGATTCCTGCCGATGGGAGCGATGGTCTTCCGGGCCATGGTCGAGGAAGCGGCGGCTCGGGTGCCGGGGGCGCGCTTCCGCGCCATCCTGGACTGCGGCGGCGATCCGGGCTATGCGCTGAACGCGCTACGCCACGGCCTGAAGGCGGTCCGCCTCGAGGCTCCGCCCGAGCTGCGGGACCGGGTCTCCGACATTGCCACGCAATTGGGCGCAGCGCTCGCCGACGACAAGGGGCCGACCCTCGACCTCCTGGACCACCCCGACCCCCAAGCCGCTTGTCGGGCCTTATTGACGGACTCAAGGAACGAGGCGGTGTAGGTAACCTTGCAATGGGCGACCTTGCGAGCGATGGCTCAATCTGGTGGACGACTTGAGTGCCGGGACCCAAAAGCCTACAACAAGATCAAAACGCACAAATATCAGCTGTCAAAGAAGCTCAGAGCGTATTTCCAGATTGAAGAAGATCCGATCTACTGGAACTCAACAGATTCTTGCTGGCAGGCAAGGTTCATTGTCCGTCCCGCTGACCCCGTGGGCACGGCCTACAACAAGCTTTCGGCCTCGGTCGCGGCCCGACAGCAACAAGAGGTCAAAGCGGTTCCCGGCAAGAGAACGTCAACCCATTGATTTTACTGGGGTGCCCAAAATGCGTACCTCGGGCCGAGGTGCACAGCCTTTGGAGAATATGGGGGAGGAGAGAGAGGAAACCGGCCCGGAATGGCCTTCCAGGCCGTCGGCGCAGTTCACGGCTTTCGGCGCGAACGTGGCAAAGACCCTGCGGTTCAGGGCCAGCCCCGAAGTGGGGGGAGAATATCATTAGCCCATTGACGGAAAACAGAGAATTTCCTTGGCCCTGCCGGGTGGAGATTTGGATTACGAACCGCCTTCACGGCATACGACGGGCACAGGCGTCAATGGAACACCTCTTCCAGGGTCTTGGCATCCAGGACCCTGAGGCTCCACTCCTCCAGGTCGGGATCGGGAATGGGGGCCAGAGCCATCAGGCGCAGCAGGAGCGGCACCGCCGACAGGCGTTCCGCCGCCGCAACGGCATCCACTTCCCCTTTCCCGGCAAGCAGGGGCTCGACATGGGGATGCCGGCGCAAGGCGTTGGCGACTGCCCGGGCCACCGAGGCCGGATGGATGGACGGCCGATCCAGGGCGGCCAGCAGCACGTCGAACAGGGGCGGCGGGACCGTGGTGAAGTGGATGCCGGCCAGGCACTCCCCGAAGTTGGCCCAGAAGGGTCCGGCATTCGGCTGCAGGACGACGGCGTTCACGAAGGCCGTGAAGGCATCCGTCTCGCGGCCGGAGCGTAACAGAACCATGCCCAGGTTGTTGTGGGCCTCGGGATAGTCCGGACGAGCCCGCAGCGCCTTGGAGATCAGGCGGGACGCTTCCTTGAGGTCGCCCTTCTGGATGGCGGCGACCCCCAGCATGTGGAGCGCCACCGGATGGTCGGGGGCGGCGGTCAGGGTGCGGCGCAAAAGGACCTCCGCCTTCGCCACCTCTCCTTCCCGCAGGTGGGACACCGCCTGCCGAACCATCTCTTGCAACATGATCGAACCACCCCGCGTCTTCAGGCGCAGCGAATGCCGCCGACATTCCAAGGCCTTCTGCCCCCCGGAACGACGTCCGGCCGGACCCGCGCCCCAATTGCCATAGGAACATCCCGACGCCCAGGATCGGCCCTCGGGGGCGTTGGATCAAGGGGCTTTCGGCTTCCTCCCTCGGCGTCGCCTCCTGCCCGGACCAGGAAGGGCTCCCTTTCGACGCCGCCCTCTCCGATGAACCTTGGGGATGGTCGCCCGCCAACACCATAGCAGGCATAATATATGGCAATATCGCACCTAAGGTAGATAGCTTGCATTATATGACTCACCTTTAGGCATCATTGTCGAGTTGACTGTAGTATAGGCCTCCCATACTGTCACCATAGGGAGAAAGGATGGCTGGCCGGGGGGCCGGCTCGAAGGGGGCGCCATGAGCGAGGGCGAGACTGGCGGTACGGCCGTCGACGACGGGGGAAGTTCCACCGAAGCGGGTTCTTCATCCGGCAAGGCGCCAAAACGGCGGCCCGCGGGGGTCGTGACCATCCGCCTGGCGCGCGATGCGGCCGACGTGGCGGCGATGATCGCCCTCGGGCGCCTGCTGCATGCCGAAAGCCGCTACCGGACCCTGCCCCTGGACGACGCCCGCATGCAGGAGATCGGGCGGCGCGGCCTCGCCAACGGCAATCCGGGCCTCCTGATGGCGGAGAGGAACGGCGAGGCGGTGGGCATGGCCATCGTCGTGCTGGGCGAGCACTTCTTCTCGCCCGCCCTGGCGGCCACCGTGCAGCTACTCTACGTGACGCCGGCGGCGCGCGGCGGGCCGGCGGCGGTCAGGCTGCTGCGGGCGCTGCGCCGCTGGGCGGAAACGAACGGCGCCCGCGACCTGCATGTCAACGTCACCACCGCCATCCATGCCGACCGCACCGACCGCTTGCTGCGCCGCATGGGCTTCCGCCAGACCGGCGGCAACTACGTGCTGGAGGGGGTGGTATGAGGAAACCGCCCGGACGGATCGCAGGGGCACTGGCGGCCTCGCTGCTGGCGGCCATCTCCCTTCTCGCCGCCTGCGTCACCGGGGCGGCGCCGGAGGGCGGCGGGGAGGGCAAGGGCGCCAGTTCCGGCGCCGCCATCGCCCTGACCGGCCATTCCCTGGGCGGGGCGCTGGCCCAGTACGTCTGGGCCAAGGACTACAGGGACAATTCGACGTCTTCCCCCATCTCCTCCGTTTCGACCTTCGGGGCGCCGGGGATCAAGGAGTTCCTGGTCACCGACAGCCTCTACGATCCCGCCCTGGACGTCAGGGTGGTGGGCTACTTCGACAAGGCCGATCCCATCGGCCAGAACGGCACCCACCTGGGGGTGCGGGTGTCGGTGCGGGAAGTTTCGCTGTTCGAGGCCTTCGGGCTGGTGGTGCCAGGGCTGAGCGAGTACCTGAAGCTGGAAGCCCACAAGATGCCGGTCAGCGCGTCCGACGCTTTCTACGACTTCGACAATGACGGCTGGCGCGAGCATCGCGGTTGGGTGGGGGCCGGGGACGGCCTGCTCGCCTATGACGCCAACCGGGACGGCTTCATCCAGGGCCGCGATGAGTTGTCCTTCCTTGGCTACCGAGAGGGCGCGCGCACCGATCTGGAAGGCTTGGTCGCGTTCGATTCCAACCACGACGGCAGGCTCGACGCCAGCGATGCCGCCTGGGCGGACATGAAGGTCTGGCGCGATGCCAACGGGGACGGCATGAGCCAGGCGGGAGAAGTGGTAAGCCTCGCCGAGGCCGCCCAGCAGCTTGATCTCGAACGAGGCCCCGCCCTCACGGGCCCGCCAGCGGTACCAGGCATCGAACAGGGCGAACTGTTCGCGTTTCATCAGCCAGCGCACGGCGATGCGCGACGGCACGCTCGTGAAGCGCTTGCGCTGCCGTGCCGGTCCCGCCTCCATCTCGGTGCGCAGGATCGCCTCGCCCGGACGGATGCCATAGCCCTGCACGGTCGGGAGGGGCAGCGTCGCGGGCCAGGAGAGGGTCGTCATCTTGTCCCTTCTGGACGGCATCCCCCTGCCTGGGCTACAATGTAGCTCGGAACAAGGAGATGCCTTCCATGAGTACCGTTGTCCGTGCGCGTATCGACGAGCGGGTGAAGGACGATGCCACCGCCGTGCTGGCGTCCATCGGGCTTACCGTGTCGGATGCCTTCCGCCTCATGATGGTGCGCATCGCCACCGAGAAGCGGTTGCCCTTCGAGCCGCTGGTGCCCAACGCCGAGACCGTGGCGGCCATCGAGGCGGTTCGGCGCGGCGACGTGGTCGCCGTGGGTAGCGTGAAGGACCTGATGGCCGACTTGAATGCGGACGATTAGGCGCACCGGCGCTTTCAAGCGCGACTACAAGCGCGAGAAGAAGGGCCGGCACGGCAAGAGCCTCGACAACGACCTGATGACGGCGGTCGCCATGTTGGCGGCTGACGATCCCCTTCCTCAGCGCTATCACGACCATCCCTTGGTCGGGGAATGGAAAGACTGCCGGGACTGCCACATCTGGCCCGACTTGGTGCTGATCTACCGGAAACCGGACGACGGAACCCTCGATCTGGTGCGCCTGGGATCGCACAGCGAACTGGGACTTTGAACCCTTTCACCGATAGGCCCCCGCCGCCGGATTGAGGCCGTAGCGGCGTTCGAGCGTGGGCGCAAGGCCCTCGCCTCGACAGATCTTGCGGCTCATCAGCATTTCCATCCGGTCGACGAAGACGTCGATCATCACCTCTCCGTCCGGACCACGCCGGGTCTCGGTGCGGGCCTGGGTGTTGGGCACGCTGTTGGTGACCGTGGGCTGGACCACCACGGTGACGCCGCCCTGCGAAGAGGCCTTCCAGGATGCCGCCCAGGGGCTTGGCGACCGACAGGCGCCAGGCGGCACGGAGCGCCTCTTCGGCGATGCTGTTGAACAGATCGGCCTGTTGCCCATCATGTGGAGTACAGGCACAGGCTCCGAAGTGATGCGCCGCATCGCCGTGCCCATGGTGGGCGGCACGGTGTCCTCCACCGTCCTGACCTTGGTGGTGATCCCAGCGCTCTACGCGCTCATCAAGGAGTTCGCCATGCGAAGCGCGCTGGCACCGGCTTCCGTGGAGATTGCGGAAAGCGCATCTTCGGAGTCGTGATCCGTGGCAGATCTCGGATGGCCGAAATCTACTTGGAAATGGATCTACCCGGCTCCTTGCTGGCCGGTCGGGGTGGCGCCACGACGCAGGCCGTGCCTTCGTTCGGCGGGCACTTATTGGGCTGGTTCCTGAGATCCCTGTTGGGAATCAGTCGCGGACAGTCGGGAGTCCCAATCTGCGCATAGGGGGCGCATCTGATGGTCTGCCCATCCGGCCCCCATTCCCAGGCCCGCGCCGCTCCCGGCATGGCGAACAAGACAGCGGTAACGGAAATTGCAAGAACAGACTTCATGATCACTGGCCCCCTGATGATTCTGGCTTTTGCCCACCCATCTCCGCGCAGGTGATTTCGCTATCCGCATTGATCGATATGCGCCGACTTGTCGGGGAGGGCAAGGACTCAATCATCGCGCAATAATCGCGCAATAATCGCTCAATCACCGCTCCGGTCCCTTCCCATGGTCACGATAGGCGCAGGACCACCCTTGTCCAAAATAGCTTTTCCCCGGTGAGGGGATAGGCGCCCTCCCAGAAATCGTGGCAGAGACGGTTTACCACAACCACATCGCGCCACGGTCCAGGGGAGGGCTTATCGATGGCCACCGCCGCCAGCCTGTTCAGTCAACTTCTTCGCCAGGTTCCACGCCTGGATTTCGCCGCCCTGGTCAGGAAGCACGGGGCGGAGCGGCACGCCAAAAGGGGTTCGGCTGCTGGGACCAGTTGGTGGCGATGCTGTTCTGCCACCTGGCGCGGGCGGACTCCTTGCGGGAGATCTGCGGCAGGCTGTCGTGCTGCCTGGGCAAGCTGACGCACCTGGGGCTGGACGAAGCGCCGAAGCGCTCCACCCTGTCCAATGCCAACGAGCACCGCCCCGCCGCGCTGTACGAGGACCTGTTCTGGGGGCTCCTGTCCCGCCTCCGCGGCCAGGGGCGGCTGGGCAGGGGCCACGGCTTCCGGTTCAAGAACAAGCTGCTGTCGCTGGACTCGACCACCGTCTCGCTCTGCCTGAACCTGTTACCCCCTGCGCCGCGTGGTGGTCTGGGACGGTGCGACCAGGGACTCCCCCCACGATCAGCCGGCCGTTCCATTCCGCCCAGAGGGATCGCGGCATGAAGGGTGCCATGGGAAAATCGATCCATTGCTGCGGGTTCTCCATATCCCAGCGGCGGATGAAATCCTCGGAGCCATGGCGTTTTCCGGTCGCATGAAGAGAGCCGGCCGTCAGGTGACCAGGCAACAAGCCCGAACCGTCCATCATAAGCGCCCAGCGTCGTCAGGATACGCGGACGCCCCGGTTCAGTCGTCGGACAGACCTCCTACGGCCATCCGGTGAATAAGCCGCATCCCAAGGAAGCCACGACAATTCCACGGAACGTGTCCGGTGCATCCGGCGCTTGGCGTCGACTTCATACAGATGGAGCGACTCGTCGATGCCTTGCGCCAGAACCGCCAGATCCCTCCCGTCCGGCCGGAAAACAACCTTGACGATCCGGCCAACGAATCATCCTTGAAGTCGAACAGGGCTCCATCTTGGGAGCGGAACAGCAAGAGGCCGGAAGGACCCTTTCAGCCTGGGCAAGGGACTCGCGCATCAGGCGTGCTTCGGTGGCGGGATAGACGGCGATGGCCGACGGCCGGGCCCTCGGCGCCACGAAGCCGTGAAATCCATCCGCTTCCCGGGGCCATTCGGGGGGCAGCCCGAGACTGCCGCCGAAACCGAGACGCGCCTATGGGTTCCTATGTAGATCACGACCGTCCATAATTCCGCCTCTTTCCCAAGAAGAATCAGCGGCGGATTTTCACCGTCGCAGGCAGTATACGTAATTCCACCGGCAGTGGAATTGGCCGATTTTCGGAAGCGGGGGCATTCAACATGCAGAGCCGGATGATCTCCAGGAGGCGCCTGTTGTGGGCGGCCCTGGTTTCACTGTTCCTCGGAACTGGATCCGGGCTTGCCTACCAAGCTCAAGGCCTGGACCCAGAAGGGAGCGCTGATTACTTCCGGACCCGGGTTGGAGCCGTCGTCTTCTTCGCCCATGATCGCATCGGCCTCGATCCTGAGGCGAAGGCGGTGCTCGACCGCCAGGCCGCCTGGCTAAAACGCCATTCCGAATACCATGTTGTCCTGGTCGGCCATACCGACGAGCGGGGAACCTTGGAGCACAGCCTGGCCATCGGCGAGCGGCAGGCCGCGGCCGTGAAAAGCTATCTGGCCGCCCAGGGCATCGAGGGCACGAGGATCGAAGCCCGGTCAGCCGACAAGAGCCACCCCCTGGCGCCCGGCCACACCGACGCGGCCTGGGCCCAGAATCGACGGGTGGAGACCATCCTGACGGCATCCGTCTCTTATGCCACGGCGACGGGAACGCTCACCTGCAACGCCGGTAGTCTCGTGCAGTGCGGCCTCGCCGGCTGCGAGGCCCCCAGTCCCGTACCCTCCAGCCTGAGCCTGGATTATGGAAGCGGCGCCGTCGGCTACTGCTTGGCGACCGCCTGCTACGACGGGAAGGCCGTCCTCGTCCGCAGCGAAGGCGCGGAACTGATCGCCTTCGACGGCCAGCGGGCCCAACCGGGTGAGCCGCGCTCCGCCGGCTGGCTGGTCACCATCCATCCGGGACGGAAGGCCGCCACGGTCGGCCGCTTCGAGGCGGACGGTGGCGTGTCCTTCGCCACTCTGGCCTGCGAAGGTGGAAAATGATGAAGCGGCTTTTCCTCCTCATTCTCGCCCTGCTGCCCCCGCCCCTGGCCGCCGAGGCGTCGGAACCGAAGCTGTGGATCATCAAGCCCGCACCGGCCAGCGACCTGTCGGACTGCCCCAGGCTGGCGAAAGAGGCCATCAAGGCCAAATCGCCGGATGCCCGCCCGCTGGCATCGGACGGGGCCATCCTCTTTCCCAGCATCAAGATTCCGCTACGCGGCGAAGGCGGCCGGGATGAGAGCCACGGCGACATCACAGACCGCTGCTTCGCCCTAACGATCGATGGCCAAATCGTGGTTTCGGGGGCCACCGTCCGGCTCCATTCCGCCCGGCTGTTGCGCTTTCCGGTCCTTCAGCTCCTGGCCCGGAAGCCGGGCGAGGCTCTCCGCTTCCAGCTGACCCCGGCCTTCCCGGAGGAGTATTCGACCATACCCACCGAGAAATGGTGGGACATGCTCGGGAAGCTGCGGGGCAACGGGCTGGACACGGACTACAAGGCCGGCACCCTGGGCCGCCTTGCCCGCCATATCGGCACCTATCGCTACGACGATGTCTTCAAGGACCCGGACGTCGAGGCCACCCTGAACGGCCTGATGCCCGCCAAGGAAAAGGCGGTGCTGCGCGAGAACCTGAAAGTGATGGCCCCCATCGCCTTCTCCGGCACGCACATGGTCCTTTCGGGCAACAAGCCGCATGCTGGCACAACGGATACGGCGGTGGTCGCCATCCGCCTGGTCGATGGAACCATCCATGCCGCCGTGATGCACGACGGCAAGGTCTTCCAGTACCGGGACAAGCGTGACCACGAAACGACGCCCGACGCCATCCGCGATTTCGTGCAAGAGTCCGAGCGTATCGTCAAGGCCTGGAACGAGACGAAATAGAGGAGAAAGCCGATGCGATGTCGCGGGATCCTGATGGGGCTATGTCTTTCGTGCCTGGCCCTCGCGGCACGGGCGGCCCCCAATGAATCCGTGATGGTAATCCTGCGGGGCCCCACGAGCCTGGCGACGGTGGCGGCCGAGGTCCATCTAGCGGACGACGCCTGCCATGTGCGCATGAACCTGGGCAACGATTCCGATCATGACATCGACCTCGGAACGCTGCGGATGGAGATCACCGACCGGAGCTACGCCAAGACCGTTATCGAGTTTCCCGCCGACCGTGATTCTGCCACTGGTGGCGGAGAGGCGGATAAGAGCGGCCGGCAGGGAAGGG
The DNA here is from genome assembly GCA_039908345.1 of Magnetospirillum sp. WYHS-4. Taxonomy (NCBI): domain Bacteria; kingdom Pseudomonadati; phylum Pseudomonadota; class Alphaproteobacteria; order Rhodospirillales; family Rhodospirillaceae; genus Magnetospirillum; species Magnetospirillum sp. WYHS-4. Next base: position 2,066 of record JAMOBD010000080.1, on the reverse strand, counting down.
TCATTCACGGTCTGGAATAACCAATCATTCGCTCGTCCTCAGCCGGTATCCCACGCCCGGATCGGTGACGATCAGGGTAGGCTGGGCGGGATCGGCTTCCAGCTTCTGGCGCAGCTGGTTAATGTAGACCCGGAGATAGGCCGTGTCCTCGACATGAGCCGGTCCCCGAACTTCCTTGAGGATCTTCACGACGCGCAACGGCACAGTACTCAGTCGTGACGCCCTCGAACATAGGCTTGCCAAATACGTGCAAGCGGCCAGCAGAACCTGTCCGCCTCTGGCACAGAAATCGGTCAGCATGCATGTCCTCCGGCATTCTGCAGCAATGCGATTGCAGCGGGCTGGTATTGACTCGTCGGTGATCGCCCTCTGGCTGGGGCACGAAAGCGTCGAAACCACCCAGGTTTACTTGCATGCCGATCTGGCAATCAAGGAACGTGCCTTGGCCAGGACGACACCAGCCGATTCTCCGTCTGGCTGCCGATTCCGCCCCACCGACAAGCTTCTCGCTTTTCTGGAGGCGATCTGAATTATGCCGAGCCCTTCGCAACGATCACCGCCTCTCAGACCGGTTTGCCGGAGATATCGGCGCAGCAGGCGACGGCATAGGCAGCCGACAGCGCCCCCCCGCTTGCGACCGCCCAGAGGGGCTTGCCGGACTCTTTCCGGAGGATGGCGATGCGGTCGGCCAGGTCGAACAGCCCGCCCACCTCGCTGCCGGGGGAGTCGATGTCCAGCACGATGCCGCGCACGCGGGGATCGGTGGCGGCGGCTGCGACGGCGTCGCCGATGTCGCCGTAGGACATCAACCCGCTGGCCGCCGCCAGGTAGCCCGAGCGCGCCACCAGGGTGCCGGTGACCGGCACGATGGCGATGCCCTCCGGCGTGATCTCCAACTCCCGGCCGGGCACGGCGCCGATATCCAGCGGCTCCAGGGCCTGGCCCGCCAGCCGCGGCCCGAGGACGCCCAGGATCACGTCCAGCTTGGGACGCGCGATGAGCGGCGGCGTCCCGAACAGGCGGGAGGCAAGGTGCGGAAGATCGGGCATGATTCCTTATCCGTTGCGTTAGCTAACGACATGCGTTAGTATTCGGCATGATCAAGTCGTTCCGGAATGCCGCCGCCGAAGCCGCCTGGGCTCGCCGCTTCGTCAAGGGCGTTCCCAACGACATCGTGAAGGCGGCGCACCGCAAGCTGACGCAGATCCACAACGCCCGCAGCCTGGACGATCTTCGCATTCCGCCGGGCAACCGGCTGGAGGCGTTGTCCGGGGACCGCAAGGGTCAGCACAGCGTCCGGATCAACGACCAGTGGCGGGTCTGCTTCCGCTGGCGGGACGGCGACGCCCACGATGTCGAGATCGTCGACTATCATTGAGGAGACTAGGACCATGGCTGACTTTCCACCGACCCACCCCGGCGAGGTTCTCCGTGAGGATTTCCTCAAGCCAATGAATCTCAGCCAGTACGCCCTGGCCAAGGCCATCGGCGTGCCGCAGATCAGGATCAGCGAGATCGTCAACGGCAAGCGGGCCGTCACGCCGGACACGGCCCTCAGGCTGGCCCGCTATTTCGGGACCACGGCGGAGTTCTGGATCGGCATGCAGGCCACCTACGACTTGGAGACCGCCCGTGACCAGTTGAGCGCCGGCATCGAGTCCCAGGTTCATCCAAGGGCGGCCTGATCGGCGGCGGCCAGTTCCTCGGGCGGATCGGCGGGCACCTCGTCCGCTGCCGCCGGGGCCTTCCCGAAACTCAGGCCGAGAGCCTGCTCGCGCGCCTTGTCGGCGGCGATCTCGGCGTCCACCTGCTCGGCATCAAAGCCCCGTTCGGCGATGGTCTGGGTCCGGCTCTTGAGGCCCGCCTCGATCTGCTCGATCTCGGCGCGGGCGTCCTTCAGGGGATCGACCCATTCCCGGCGGGGTGGCAGCCAGGAGCAGGCGAGGCAGTCGGCCCGGCGGGCCTCGTACCCGCATTGCGTTGCGCGGCCGGATGGGCGATACTGTGGGCATGGCAAGCCCTCGCAAGATCGATGCCCTGACCGAACCCTCGCCGGCCGAGATCGC
>JAMOBD010000079.1 GCA_039908345.1 Magnetospirillum sp. WYHS-4 | reverse complement strand
GGCGGACGCCTTCGAACGGACGGCCGCCGGTCCCGCCCATCCCCCCGGCTATTACGGCGAGGGCGCGACACGCCGCGCCTTCAACCTGGCGGTGGGGACGCCGGAGCCCATGGCCGACCTGCCCGGCGACGTGGCCGAGACCGGCTACGGCCTGGCCCCGGCCACCGACCTGCGGCCCTGGTTCCTGGGGGCCGCGCTGCTGCTGTTCCTTGTCGATCTGGCGGCAACGCTGGTCTTGCGGGGACGGGTGGCGGCGGCGGTCGCCCTGGCGCTGCTGGCCCTGGGGGGGACGGGGCGGGCCGACGACGCCTTCGCCCTGGCCGCCACCGCCGAACTGCGCCTCGCCTACGTCAAGACCGGCGACGCCGCCCTGGACGCATCAGCCGGGCCGGCCTGTTCGGCCTGGGCCTGACGGTCAACCGGCGGACGGCGGTGGACCTTGCTGCCCCGATGGCGGTGGACCCGGAAGCGGACGAACTGTCCTTCTTTCCCCTTCTCTATTGGCCCCTGGTCGCCATGCCGGAACTTTCGGACGGCGCGGCGGCCAGGCTGAAGGCCTACCTGCGCCGGGGAGGGCTGATCCTGTTCGACGGCCGCGACGCCGGGGCGGACATGGCGGGTCTGGCCGAACGCCTGGACCTGCCGCGTCTGATTCCCATGCCGCCTGACCATGTTCTTTCCCGGTCCTACTACCTGTTGCGCGAGGCGGTGGGTCGCTTCGCCGGCGGGACGGTGTGGATCGAGGAAACGGGCGAGGGCGACAACGACGGCGTGCCGACGGTGGTGGCCGGCAATCACGATTGGGCCGGCGCCTGGGCGGTCGACGACGCCCTGCAGCCCCTGCTGCCTGTCGTGCCGGGTGGCGAGCGCCAGCGCGAGATGGCCTTGCGCTTCGGGGTCAACCTGTTGATGGTGGCGCTGACCGGCAACTACAAGGCCGACCAGGTCCATCTGCCGACCATTCTGGAAAGGCTTCGGCAATGAAGGCGTTGTTGTCGGAAAGCCTGGTCTTCGCACCCCTGTTGCCATGGCCCCTGCTGGCGGGGGCGGGCTTGCTGGCGGCCGGCCTGCTGGTCCTGGCGGCCCGGCAGGGCTTGCGGGGGACCGCCTGGCGGGCGGTGGCCGGGATGGGGTTGTTCCTGGCCCTGCTCGATCCCCGCCTGCTGCGGGAAACCCGCGAGGCCAGGCCGGATGTCGCCCTGGTCATGGTCGACGACTCGCCCAGCCAGGCGGCGCGGCGCGAAGCCACGGAGGCGGCCCTGCGTGAGGTCGAGGCCCGCCTGGGCCGACTTCCCGATCTGGAGGTCCGAATCTTGCGCAGCGACGGCGGCGGCGAGGGCACCCGGTTGTTCCGCCCCTTGGCCGAAGCGCTGGCGAGCATTCCGCCCGGCCGCTTCGCCGGGGCCGTTCTGATTACCGACGGCCAGGTCCACGACCGGCCGGAGGCGCCGTTGCCCGGCCCCTTGCAGGTGCTACTGACCGGCCGGCCGGGCGAGATCGACCGGCGCCTGGTGCTGGAACAGGCCCCGGCCTACGGCATCGTCGGCGGTGAGGTGGCGATCCGCTTCCGCGTCGACGAGGCGGGGGCGAAGGAAAGGTCGGACCAGCCGGTCCAGGTGCGGGTGTCCAGCGAAGGCCGGCCGGCGGGCGTCATGACGGTGCGGGTGGGCGAGGCGGCCCGCTTCGTCCTGCCCGTCGAACATGCCGGTCCGACGGTGGCGGAACTGGAAGTGGAAGCGCTGCCGGGCGAGGCCTCGGCGCGCAACAACCGGGCGGCGGTGGCGGTCAACGGGGTACGCGACCGGCTCAAGGTGCTGCTGGTGTCGGGCCAGCCCCATCCGGGCGAGCGCACCTGGCGCAACCTCTTGAAATCGGACCCCCAGGTCGACCTGGTCCATTTCACCATCCTGCGTCCGCCCCACAAGCAGGAATTCACCCCGGTGGACGAACTGGCCCTGATCGCCTTTCCGGTGCGCGAGTTGTTCGAGAACCGTCTGAAGGATTTCCATCTGGTGGTCTTCGACCGCTACGTGCTGCGCCAGGTGATGACCTACGATCATCTGGTCAACCTGGTGGCCTTCGTGCGGGGTGGCGGGGCTGTGCTGGCGGCGGTGGGGCCCGAATACGCGGGGCCGGAAAGCCTGGCCAACAGCCTGCTGAAGGAAATCCTGCCGGCCCTGCCCAAGGGGGGCGCACCGGCCGGAGGCTTCCGCCCGGCGCCCACCGACCTGGGCCGGCGCCATCCGGTGACGGCGCTGCCGGGGGCGGAGACCTGGGGCCGCTGGCTGCGCCACGTGCCGGCCCTTCCCGAAGGCGACGCGCAGGTCTTGCTGCAAGGCCCGGACAGCGATCCGCTGCTGGTGCTGGCCCACCTGGACAAGGGCCGCACGGCCATCCTGCTCAGCGACCATGTTTGGCTCTGGGCACGCGGATTCGAAGGCGGCGGGCCGCACGGCGAACTGATGCGCCGCCTCACCCACTGGCTGATGAAGGAGCCGGACCTGGAGGAGGAAGCCCTCGCCGCCCGAGTCGAGAAGGGCCGCTTGCTGGTGGAACGGCGCAGCTTGGGCGAAGGCGTGGCGGCGGTCGTCGTGACCCTGCCCTCCGGCGAAACCCGGGAACTGCCTCTCGGCAAGCCGGACGGCGGTCGGGCGTCGGCCGCCATGGCGGCCGACCAGCCGGGGCTCTATCGGATCGGCGACGGGGAAAAGACCGCCTTCGCCGCGTCCGGGATCGTCAATTCCTTGGAAGACGCGGACCTGCGGGCCACCGACGAACGACTGCGGCCCCTGGCCGCGGGGGTGGCTTGGGCGGCCGAGGGCATTCCGGCCTTCTCTCGCGTGGTCCCCGGCCGCGAGGCGGCCGGGCGGGGCTGGATGGGCTTGGTGCGCAACCGGGCGGAGGTGGTCACCGGGATGCGCCAGGTGCCGCTGCTGCCCGGCTTGATGCTCCTGGCGCTGGTGCTGCTGCCCTTGGCGGCGGCTTGGCGGCGCGAGGGAAGGTAGCCATCCCGAATCGACCAAGTCATAAGTCTCCGAACGCAGGAGGCCAAAAGGCGGTTGAACAAATCGTTCAGATGACGCCGCGCCTTTTACGAGACGATCAAATCGCAGGTCCGGCCAGAATTCCATGACTGCCTGAAAAATACGTAGAATCAATAATTTATATCGATTGCGTCACCCTCGTGCCCCTTGGCACGGCGGTTGCGGGAGAGAAGACCGGCGGTTCCGGTCCGCCGTTTGGAGTGGCGATGTCGGGGGAGGCCTTTCCGTGGCCACCACGAATGAACCGGAGAAAAACGATAGCGGTCGCCCGCATTCTTTGGAGGGATTACCATGCCCATGAACAACGTTCGCCTGCCTCTCGCCGTCCTTGCCTTGACCGCCGCCACTGCCCTCTCGGGGCCGGCCTGGGCCCAGGACCAGAAGCCCATGATGGACCAGAAGCCCATGATGGACCAGAAGCCCATGATGGAGCAGAAGCCCGCCATGATGATGGCCGACCGCGCCGCGCTCCTGAAGAATCCCGGCGTCTTCGGCAACTTCTCCACCTACAAGGTCCGCGCCGACTATTACAAGATGTCCGCCGCCGAACGTAAGGGTGCTGCTGCCGAGGCGATGGCGGTGGTCGACAAGCACAAGGCCAGCGTCATCGTCGATGCCTACCTGACCCGCGGCTTCGAGGCCATGAGCGACTACTGGCTGCGCGTCCACTCCACCGACATGGCTGCCACCCAGGCCTTCCTGGTGGATTGGCGCGCCACTCGCCTGGGCATGCATTCCGATGTCACGGAGAACCTCGTCGGCATCACCAAGGCGCTGAACTACATCACCAAGGACAAGTCGGCCGACCTCAACGCGGGGCTCACTTCCGCCACCTACAGCGATGCCGCTCCCCGCTACGCCTTCATGGTCCCGGTGAAGAAGAACGCCGACTGGTGGAACCTCACGGACGCCCAGCGCCTGAAGGAGATGGAAACCCACACCATGCCGACCCTCGGGTTCCTGGTGAACGTCAAGCGCAAGCTCTACCACTCCACCGGCATCGACGACACCGACTTCATCACCTATTTCGAGGTCGCCGATCTCGGGGCCTTCAACAACCTGATGCTGTCTTTGGCCCAGGTTCCGGAGAACAAGTACCACGTCCGCTGGGGCAACCCCACCGTGTTGGGGACCATCCAGACCGTCGATGGCGTCGTCAAGGCGCTGTCCATGGGCAATTGACGCAACTGCGTCCCCGCCGTCCCGGCCATCGGGGCGGCGGGCCCCGCGCCGCGTTCGTCGCCGTCACGTCCCAATTTCCTGGGGGAAAGCCATGTCCATCAGCCGTCGCCATTTTGTCAAGGGCAGCTTGGCCGCAGCCGTTGTTTCCGGTATGCCTCTAGCCCTCTCCCGGCCCGCCTTGGCCGCTCTCGTCGAGCGCAAGGATCGCCCCTGGGAGGACGGATACCGGAATCTTCTCAAGGGAGAGAAGATCGTCCGCACGATCAACATGCCCAACTGCACGGGTTCCTGCGGCTGGAACGTGGTGGTCAAGGACGGCATCGTACTTCGCGCCGAGCCCCCCTACGACTATCCCGACGACGAATACAATCCGCGCGGCTGCATGAAGGGCCAGACCTATCACCGTCGCGTATATTCCCCGAACCGCGTGAAATTCCCGATGAAGCGCGTCGGTGCCCGCGGCGCCGGCCTCTGGCAGCGTATTTCCTGGGACGAAGCCTTGGACTTCATCGCCGGCGAACTGAAGCGAATCTCGGCCAAATACGGCGCCAAGGCCGTCTGGATCTATCCGCCGGTGCCGGCCACCGGCCTGGTCAAGCAGGGGGCCGGATTCCGTTTCGCCTCGGTCAACGGCTTCGGAATCGGCACCTTCTACAATTGGTACGGCGACCTGCCGCTGGCCCATCCGATCACCTGGAACGTGCAGACCGAGGAGCATGAGTTCAAGGACGTCCTCAATACGAAATACGCGATCGTCTGGGGCTCCGACATGGTGCAGACCCGGATGCCGGACGCCCACTTCTTCGCCGACATCCGCGCCAAGGGCGTCAAGGTCGTCTACATCTCGCCCTATTACGATCCCACGGCCGCCGCCGTGGACGAATGGGTCCGGGTGCGCCAGGGCACCGATGGCGCCCTGGCGCTCGGCATGTGCCATGTGGTGGTCAAGCGCGGCCTGACCGACGAGGCACACCTGCGCCGCACAACCAGCGGGCCTCTGCTGGTGCGTGGCGACAACGGCAAGTACCTCAAGGCCTCGGACGTTGCGGCCGACGGCGATGCCAAGACCTTCATGGTCTTCGATCCCGAAATGGGCAAGCCGGTTCCCGACGCCTACTTCAGCGACAAGCCGGCCCTGACCGGCACCTTCGACGTCACCCTGAAGGACGGCAGCAAGATTTCCTGCTCGACCGCTCATACCTTGCTGCTGAAGAAGCTCGAGAGCTACGATCCGAAGACGGTTTCCGAGATTACGGGGGTACCCGCCAAGGACATCGAGCGCCTTGCCGTCGAATACGCCTCGGCCAAGCCGGCCAGCATCTGGGCCGGAACCGGCATCAACCACTGGTACCACGGGGACCTTATCGGCCGTTCCGTCATCGAATTGGCCTGCCTTACCGGCAACATCGGTCGTCAGGGCGGTGGCGTCAGTCCCTGGGCCGGCCAATACCTGATGCGCATCAATCCGACCGATTATTTCTTCCCCAAGAAGAATTCGGACAAGCCCGACGACCGCTATCGCCCCGTTCCCCTGGACACCGCCTACGTGGTCAACGGCCCTACCGAGACCATGGCCAACAAGGACAAGCTGTGGCGCCAGATCCGGTGCATCTGGGCGGCGGGCGGCAATCTGCTGGGCGAAGCCTCGGACCAGAGCAACCTGACGCGCAAGGTCTTGCCGCAGATCGAACTGATCGTCTCGCCGGAAATCGAGATGAGTTCCACCGCCCAGATGGCCGACATCGTGCTGCCGGTGGTGAGCTGGTACGAACTGCCTTACGACATCGCCACCACTCCCGCCCATCCCTACATCCAGTTGGCCGAGGGATCGCTGGCGCCCATGTTCGAGGCGAAGACCGACATCGAGATTTATTTCGAGATATGCAAGCGTCTCGGCACCGGCGATATCTTCAAGTTCAACCACCCCGAGCCGGCCATCGAGCACCTTCTGGAAACCGGGGGCCCCAAAGTCAAGGGCATCACCCTGGAGCGTCTCAAGAAAGAGCGGGTTATCCGGGTCAACCTGCCCAGCAATCCCTATGCCTCTTTCACCGAGGAAGTCGAGGGCAAGAAGAAGTTCCTGACCGCCTCTGGGCGCCAGGAACTCTACAAGGACGAGGATCGCTTCCTTCAGTTCGGGGAGCAGCTTCCGATCCACAAGGAGCCCCACGTCGCCACGCCCCACGGCCCGTCCAAGGAATGGCGCGAAGCGAAGAAGGAGCGCAATCCGCTTTTCGAGAAGTACCCGCTCGTCTATCACGCCCGTCATACGCGCTGGAGCGTGCATTCCTCCTGGCGGACCACGGACGAGATCCTGAAGCTCGACGACATCGGCCAGCCGCTCCTCGAGATCAATCCGGCCGATGCGGCGAAACGGGGCTTGGTAGCCGGCGACTGGGCCACCGCCTTCAACCAGCATGGATATGTGAAGGCCAAGGTCAAGCTGCGCGAATCGGTGCCGCCCGGTGCGGTGGTCATCTATTTCGGCTGGCAGCGGGACCAGATCAAGGAGGGGCATTGGAACGCGCTGACCCACAACGCCATCAATCCCATCCACGAAATCTACTTCATTCCCAATGTCTGGGGCCCTGTGTCCGGACACTTCGACCAGCTCTGTGAAGTCAAGAAGGCCTGAGGCAAGGAGGGTCCCCATGTCGGAAGAACTTTGGCGGAAATACTACGGCCAGCCTAATCCGAAGTATGGCAATCGCGTGCAATTCGGCATGCTGATCGACATCAATAAGTGCTTGGCTTGCCATACCTGCACGATGGCCTGCAAGACGACCTGGACCAGCGGTCCGGGCCAAGAGAACATGTACTGGAACAGCGTTTCCACCCAGCCCTACGGGAAGTACCCACGGCGTAACGGCGCCAACGATCCCAGCCGTTTCGACTACCGCTTCTCCAACCTCTATCAGGACGTTCCCAAGGGCAAGTATCCGAACCTCTGGCAATTCTACTTGGCCAGGCCCTGCAACCACTGCGCCAATCCGGCCTGCATAGAGGCTTGCCCGACGCGGTCCATCTACAAGAACGAGGACGGCCTGGTGCTGATCGACCAGGATCGCTGCGAGGGGTTCCAGTACTGTGTCCGGGCCTGCCCCTACGATAAGATCTACTACAACGCCGTGGCCAAGAAGTCGCAGAAGTGCGTTTTCTGCTACCCGTTACTAGAAAAGGGCCTGGAGCCGCAATGCGTCCGCAGTTGCGTGGGCAAGATCCGCGTCTTCGGCAATCTGATGGACCCCGAGAGCACCATCTCCAGGCTCATCCGGGACCCGGCGCTCGGTGCCGAGCCCTACGATCCGGAAACCAGCCTGAAGGCCGTCCACCGCGTCATCAACAAGGGCGAACGGCGCCAGTATCGCCCGGACTTCGGGACCATCCCGTCGGTCTGGTACGTGCCGCCGAAGAATATTCCGAAGGAAGACGTGGAAAAGTACTTCGGCTACGCCATGAACGGTCTTCTCGATGAACCGCATCAAGTCGCGGAGCCCATCAAGATGAAGGATATCTAAGAGAATCTTCTAACCCTGGAGGGATGGTGGAAACCATGGACGGTTCGATGGACCAGGCAATCCAGTCGCCCGCGCTGGGGCGGGCGCGCCTTTACCACTTCCTCGAACTGGCCTTGGCCCATCCGGCCGAGGACGGCTTCGATCACTTCCGGCGGGAAGCCACGGAGAAGGAGTTCGTGGCCACCCTGCTCGGGGGGGCGCGGCCGGACGAGGCCTTGGCGGCAGCGGTCGAGGGCGCGGCGGGTTTCTTCGCCGGCCTGCGCCGTTCCACTTTCTTCGAGGTGGAAACTGCCCATATCGGTCTTTTTTCGGCCAATTTCCCGCAGGTACCGTGCCCGCCCTATGGTTCCCTCTTCACGGCGGCCGACGAGAGCAAGCGGCTGGAGGAGATGCTGGCCATCAAGCATTTCTACCAGGAAAACGGTGTCGACATCGCCGAGAACTTCGACGACCTGCCCGACCACCTCTGCGTCGAACTGGAATTTCTTCAACTCCTCTGCTTCCGTGAGAACGACGCCGTGGCCGAGGGCGACGGGGGCACTGCCGCCGGGGCGCGGATGGTTCAGGCCGAGTTCCTCGACAGGTTCCTGCTTCCCTTTACCGACCGCCTGTCCAGGATTGCCGTCCAGGCGATCCCGGACAATCCCTACAGCCAGCTGCTCGCGGCGACGCACCGAATTCTTGCGCACCATCGCCGGAGTCTGGGGGAACAGCCCAATTCGCCATCGCAACACCGGGAGAGTCAGCCATGAGGATCACCGCAGCATTCACCCTGTTCGTCGGCATGGCCACGGTGCTGGCCGGTCCGGCGGTCGCTGCTCAAGCGAAAGGCACCATGAAGGCCGGGAATCCGCCGGAATTGACCGTGGAGATGATGCGGGAAATGGCCGACAAGGCCCGGCGTCCGGCTGCCATGGGCGTGTCGGCGGCCCGTGGCGAACTGATCTTCGTCGAGCTCTGCGCGCTTTGCCATGGCATCAAGGGCAAGGGAGACGGCCCCCGTTCGGCCTTCTTCGAGGAAACCCAGTTCATCCCCGACCTGAGCGATGCCAACGTCCTGGCCGGCCGTGAAGGCGAGGCCCTGGAAAACATCCGGCAGGGCCTGCGCCGTCTCGACGACCCCCTGATCGTCATGCCGCAGTTCAAATACATTCTCTCGGAGAACGAGATCCAGAGCGCCTTCGCCTACGTCAAGACGCTCTCCGGGAAGCCGATGAAGAAATGAGGATGATGCCGATATTGAGATTTTCCACAAGCGCTCTCAATGGAATCGGAGCATCTACCTTCCTATCCCCGCCGCGCCCGCGGATGGGCGTCGCGGTAGACGGCCTGCAGGCGGGCGGCGTCGACGTCCGTGTAGCGCTGGGTGGTGCTGAGCGAGGCATGGCCCAGCAACTCCTGGATGGTGCGCAGGTCGCCGCCGCCGGCCAGCAGGTGGGTGGCGAAGCTGTGGCGTAGCGCATGCGGCGTCGCCGTCTCGGGCAGGCCCAGCAAGGCCCGCAGTCGGCGCATCTGGCGCTGCACGATGGCCGGATCGAGCGCCCCGCCCCGCGCCCCCAGGAACAAGGGGTCCTCGGGCCGCAAGGGATAGGGGCAGGCCGCCAGATAGGCCTGGATCGCTTCGTTGACGGCCGGCAGTACCGGCACCAGGCGTTGCTTGTTGCCCTTGCCGGTGACCCGGAGGCTGTCGCCCAGGGGGGCCTGGGCGCGGGTCAGGCCCAGGGCTTCGCCGATGCGCAGGCCGCAGCCGTAGAGAAGCGTCAGAACCGCCGCATCGCGCTTGCCGATCCAGTCGTCGTCGGAAAGCTCCTGGACCGCCTCCACCGCTTCCAGTGCGTCCGGTTCCTCCAGGGCCTTGGGCACCGATTTGGGCACCTTGGGTCCGCGCAAGGCGCCCAGGGCGGCATTGTGGCCGAGGCCGCGCCGGTCGAGGAAGCGGAAAAAGCCGCGCAAGGTGGACAGCGCCCGCGCGGTCGAGCTGCGGGCCAGGCCGTCGGCGTTGCGCCGGGACAGCCAAGCCCGGAAATCCCGGGTCTCCAAGCCGGCCAGATCGGCAAGGCCGGGCGGGTGGCCCAGATGGCCGGCGGCGAAGTCCAGGAAGGCGGCCACGTCGTGGCCGTAGGCCTCCACCGTATGGGCGGACATGCGCTTTTCCGCCGTCATCCAGGACCGCCAGTCGTCCAGGGCGCGGACCACCTCGGGCAGGGCGGCCAGGGGGGTCAACCGGCCTCCAGGATGCGGTAGGCGAGGCGCTCGGCGACCTGGGCCAGGAACGCCAGCAACTCCGTGCCCTGGCGGGGATGGAAGGTGCCGCGGGTGCGGGACCCCAGGCCCAGCACCCCCGGCGGCTGGTCCGGGCCGGCCCGCAGCCGCGCCAGGGCGGCGGAGCGGATGGGACCGCCGTCCTCGGAGAACAGGCCGAATCCATCGACGAATTCGGAGATCAGGACAGCGTCCTTGTCCTCGCCCACCAGGCGGTCGACCATGCCGGGCGCCAAGACCGCCGGCACCCTGGCGTCGCCGCCCCTCTCGAAGGCGAAGGCCACCGCGTCCACTCCCAGAGGCAGGGGCAAGGTGTGGATGGCCACATGCACCATGTCCTCGACGGTTCCTGCGCCCAACAGCATGAGGACCGCCGTATGCACCCGGGTTTGGGTCGCCATGTTGTTGCGGCTGGTGTCGATGACGTGGCGGGCGGTTTCTCGCAGGTTGTCGGCCTCGCGGCGCAACTGTCCGACCATGAACTGCTGCATGTCGACCACCGTGTCGCCGTTTTCCCAGCGCGACGGCGGAGCCAGGGAGGTCAGCAGTTCCTGGTTGCGGGCGAGGAAGTCGGGATGGCGGCGCAGGTAGTCGGCCACGTCTTCTTCCGGAATTTCGTCGTCGCTCACGGTTTCCCCCATGAAAGCGGAAGGCTAGAGTGTAGCCCATGTCCATCCACCCGCAAGACCGCGTCAGCATCCTTCTGCCCCTGCCGTTGCATGGCCCCTTCGATTACCGGGTGCCGAAGGGTCTGGCCGTGGCGCCGGGAGACTTCGTTTCCGTGCCCTTCGGGGGGCGCGAGGCCATCGGGGTGGTCTGGGGCGACGCCTTGGGCGGATTGGCCGAGGAGCGGCTGAAATGGGTCTCGGGGCGGCTGGACGCCGTGCCGCTTCCCCCCGAATCGCGCAAGTTCGTCGACTGGGTGGCCCACTACACCCTGCAGCCCCAGGGCGCCGTCCTCAAGATGGCGATGAGCGTGTCCGAGGCGCTGGAGCCGCCTCGTCCCCATGCCGCCTATGCCTTGGCCGAGGTGCCGCCGGCCGATCTGAAGCCCACCCCGGCGCGCCTGCGGGTGCTGGAAGCCCTGCGCCACGGCCCGCCGCGCACCCTGGCCGACCTGGCGCGCG
>JAMOBD010000078.1 GCA_039908345.1 Magnetospirillum sp. WYHS-4 | reverse complement strand
ACACGCGACGAATTGGAAGTCAGGGTCGAGCAGCGCACTCGCGAACTTCAGGAAAGCGAAGAACGCTACCGAACCTTGATCGAGACCATGAACGACGGCCTGACGGTGATCGACGACAATGCCCGGTTCACTTATGCCAACCAACGCTTCTGCGAGATGCTCGGCTACTCGATCTCGGAAATGATCGGCCGTCCGGTCCGAGAATTCTTTGACGAAGCCAATCGGCGTATCCTCGACGAAAACCTTTCCCACCGCCGCGAAGGTGCCCGGGCGATGTACGAGTTGTCCTGGCAACGCAAGAACCGCAGCCTCGTCCCCACCCTCATGGCACCCCAGCCCCTGTTCGGCGCGGATGGGGCGTTCCGCGGCAGTTTCGCCGTGGTGACGGATATCACCGAACTGAAGGAAGTCGAACGGGCGCTGCGCGAGCAGGGCAACGCGGTGCGACTCCTTCAGACCGTGGCGGCGGCGGCCAACGAGGCCTCTGGCTGGCGTGAAGCCTTCCGGGTGGCCTTGGCCGAGATCTGCCGTTTCGCTGGCTGGCAGTTCGGCCACGTCTATCTGATCGACGGCGACGATCCGGAGCTGCGTCTGGTTCCCTCGGGCCTTTGGCACGTGGAAGGCAGTACCGGCGTCGAGTCCTTCCGCGATGCGACATCGGCGTTCGCTTTCCAGCGCGGCGAGGGATTGCCGGGCATGGTTCTAGCCGCGGCACGTCCCATCTGCCTGCCCGACGCCACTCAATGCCCGACCTTCAACCGGGGGCATCAAGGGTGGCTTCGGCTTGCCGGTGCTGTCGGGCACCGATGTGGTGGCGGTCCTGGAGTTCTTTTCCACGTCGCCGATGGAGGAAAACCCGGCGCTCACCGGCATTCTCCTCAACGTGGGGACGCAATTGGGGCGGGTGATCGAACGCGAGCGCGACCGCCAGGCGACCCTGGCGGCCAAGGAGAACGCCGAGGCGGCCAACCGCGCCAAGTCCGAATTCCTCGCCAACATGAGCCACGAGTTGCGCACGCCGCTGAACGCCATCATCGGCTTCTCGGATACCATCCGCTACGGCGCCTTCGGACCGCTGGGGAATATCAAGTACCAGGAGTATATCGAGAACATCTACGAATCCGGCGAGCATCTTCTCAGCCTTATCAACGATATTCTGGACGTCTCGGTGATCGAGGCCGGCCGCCTGGAACTGAGTATCGAAGTAGTGGAACCGGCCCGCATCGCCGATACCTCCCTGCGTCTGGTCGGCCAGCGGGCCGACAAGGGAAAGGTCCGGCTGGTCAACGCGGTCGGAGAGAACCTGCCGCGCCTGCGGGCCGATACCCGCCGGGTCAAGCAGATCCTGGTCAACCTGCTGTCCAACGCCGTCAAGTTCACCCCACCCGATGGCCAAGTCACCCTTGAAGGCAAGCTGGAGGCGGACGGAACCCTGCTGTTCGAGATTGTCGACACCGGAATCGGCATGGACGAGTCCGGGCTGGAAAAGGCCCTGCAGCCTTTCGGACAGGTGGATAGCGGCCTGGCCCGCCGCTACGAAGGCACCGGCCTGGGCCTGCCGCTCACCAAGGGCTTGATCGAGGCCCACGACGGCAGCCTGGAAATCCGCACCGCCCTGGGCCAGGGCACCACAGCCATCGTCCGCTTCCCGCCCGAAAGGGTGCTGCCGGCCTGACCCCTCATACCCGCCAACACCCGAACCGACTCGTTGGCCGGTATCGAGCGGCCATTGAGGCCGCGGCCAAGCGAGCGAAGTGAGCGCCCGGCGAGGGCCAAGAATGAAGATACCAACCGGTCAAATCATTCGCCGGTTGGTATCAGCCCGCCGCCAGCACCGCCAGCATGATCCCGCCGACGACGATGCGATACCAGGCGAAGGGGGCGAAGCCGTGGCGGCCGATGAAGGCCAGGGCGGCCTTCACCACCACCAGGGCGGTCGCCAGGGCGGCCGCGAAGCCGACGCCGATGACGCCCACGTCCCCGAAGTCGAGCGCCGCCCAGTTCTTGTAGAGCGAATAGGCGGTGGCGCCCGCCATGGTCGGGATGGCGAGGAAGAACGAGAACTCGGCCGCCGCCTTCCGCTCCACACCCGACAGCAGCGCCCCCATGATGGTGGCACCGGACCGCGAGACGCCGGGCACCATCGAAATCACCTGGAACAGCCCGATGCGCAACGACAGGCCGGCAGTGAAGTCATCGACTGCCAGATAACGCGGCTTGACCCGCATCCAGCGTTCGATAGCCAGGATGGCGATTCCGCCGAGCACCAGGGCCGCCGCCACCACCACCGGCGCGCCCAGCAGGCGCTTGATGAGGGGATAGGCGATGGCCCCGACCGCCATGGCCGGCAGAAAGGCCAGCAGCAGGTTGCGCACGAAAGCCCGTTCGCGGGGATCGTTCGCCAGACCCGCCACCGCCTGCCACAGGCGCCGGCGGTAGAGCAGACAGACGGCGACGATGGCGCCCAGTTGGATGACGATCTCGAAGGTCTTGCCCGGCGGCGCCGGAAAGCCCAGCAGATCGATCAGCAGGACCAGGTGCCCGGTGGACGAAACGGGCAGGAACTCGGTCAGGCCCTCGATCAGGCCGAGGAAGGCGGCGAGCAGCAGGGTCACGGTCGGGGCTCCGGCAAAAGACGGCGCCTCCGCCATCATTCCAGTGATACGGCGGCGGTCCGGGCGCGCGCCGAAGGATGGGCCTGGAAAAGCTGGGGGCCGCCTGGCAAGCCGGCGGCCCTCCGATATTCTCAGTCCATGTCCCTGTCAAACCCGCCCGTTTCCCGAAAGGCCTGAGACTTTAGCCATGGGCGGCCGTCCCGGTCAAGCCGGACTTGCGTACTATTGCCAATTCCCCATGGGAACCGGCAGGCAGGCGGAACAGGAAGGTCGTTCCCGCGCCCGGCACACTCTCCACCCAGATGCGTCCACCGTGGCGCTCGACTATCTTCTTGCAGATCGCCAAGCCGATGCCCGTGCCTTCATATTCCTTGCGGCCATGCAGGCGCTGGAAGACCATGAATATCCGGTCGAAGTGCTCTTTGGCGATGCCGATTCCGTTGTCCTCGACGGCGAAAACCCAGTAGTCGTCCCGCTTCTCGGCCCACACCCGCACCCGCGGGGCGACGTCGGGACGACGATACTTGAGAGCATTGCCGATCAGGTTCTGGAACAGCCTGACCATCTGGGAGTCGTCGACCACCAGAGTCGGCAGCGGCCCGGAGTCGACGGTAGCGCCCGTTTCGTCGATGCGGGCCTTGAGATTGGACAACGCCTCTTCCAGGGCGACGTTCAGATCGGCGGCCAGGAACTCCTTGCCGCGTGTGCCCACCCGCGAATAGTCGAGCAGATCCTTGATCAGACGCTGCATGCGACTAGCCCCGTCGACAGCGAAGCCGATGAACTCGCTCGCCTCCGGACCCAACTGCGTGTCGTAGCGCTTCTTCAACAGTCCCAGATAGCTGGTGATCATGCGCAACGGTTCCTGCAGGTCGTGCGATGCCACGTAGGCGAACTGCTGCAGTTCGGAGTTGGAGCGTTCCAGATCGGCCGAGCGTTCCGCCAATTGCCGTTCCGCTTCCTTGCGGGCCGTGATGTCGCGCAGATATCCGGTGAACAGCGGCGTCGCTTGGCCCTGCACCACGGTAATTGCTAGTTCGACCGGGAACTCCCCACCGTCCGCCCCGATGGCGGAGAGTTCAAGGCGGCGGTTGAGCACGGTGCCCTGCCCCGTGGCGATAAATCGCCGCAGTCCGGCCCGGTGGGCGTCTCTGTGGCGAGCGGGAACGATCAATTCCGCTAGATCCTTGCCGATCACGTCGGCACGGCGATAGCCGAAGACGGATTCGGCGGCCGGGTTGAATTCCACCAGACGCCCCTGGTGATCGATGGTGACGATGCAGTCCAGCGATGTGTCGATCACGGACCGCAGGATTTCCTCGCTGTGCCTCAGCCTTTCCTCGGCCAGCTTGCGTTCGGTGATATCGCGGACGATGGCGGTAAAGAAGGGCTTTCCGTCCATGTCCCAGCACGACAACGCCAGTTCGATGGGGAATTCCCCGCCATGCCGGCGCAAGGCGACGAATTCGGTGGGTTCCCCCAGGATGCGGGAGATGCCGGTTTGGGCGAAGCGGCTCATGCCTTCGCGGTGGGCTGACCGAAGCCGCTCGGGAATCAAGATGTCGACGTTGTGGCCCAGGATATCGGCTTCCTCATATCCGAAAACCCGGGCGGCGCCAGAATTCCAGGCAACCACCTGGCCGATGGCATTGGTCGAAACGATGGCGTCCACCGCCGATTGGCTGACCGAGCGGAACTTCATCTCGGATTCCCGGAGCCGCTGTTCAGCGCGCTTGCGGTCGCTGATGTCGTGGATGCTCCATCGCGATCCCATGAAGGCTTCATCGTCGGCGAAGATCGGCTGATAGGAGGCATTGGCCCATTTGATGGCGCCATTGCGGCAAACGATGCGAAATTCGACATCGGTGGCGAAATCGCCCCGGTGTGCCGCCTTCAGGTGGCCGGCGACCAAGCCCCGGTCGGCCTCATGGATGATGCCCAGGGGATAGTCCGGCATGGCCAAGCACTCGGCGACCGGATAGCCAGCCAGACGCTCCACCGCCGCGTTGATCCAGCGCGGTTTACCGTCGACATCCAGCCAACTTTCCCAATCGAAGGTATAGTCGGCGATGGCGCGAAAGCGCTGTTCGCTTTCGCGCAGTTCCAACTGCTTGCGTTCCAGATCCTGGTGTTGGCGCTGCAGAATGGCATCGGCTCGCCGGACCAGGAGCACCAGAAGCACGTACACAAATCCGAAAGCCCCGATGGAAACGAAAAAAGCCGTGATCTGGCTGGAGATGATGCGGTCCATGGTGCCGGTGGCATCGGAATAGACTTCCAAGACGCCCGCCAGCTTGCCGGCGGTATCGTGCACCGGCACGTAGGTCTCGATCACCCAGCGGTCCACGACTTCGACGTCGAAGGATTGGAACCGCGCGCGGAAGGACATCTCGCTTTGGGCTCGACCGCCCAAGGCGGCATCCACGAAGATCGGCTTGTCGCCGACCCGGTTGCCGACTTCCGAGCGAATGGGCGAATAGAGGGTGAGCCCGCTCAGGTCGTAAAGCTTGACCTTGAGAACCGGCAGGCCGGTGACCAGTGAACGCACCGCGATATCGATGGCCTTGAGCTCGCCGCGCTTTTGCAGCGCCTCGCGTTCCAGGCCGGCGACGCTACGGACAAAGGGCAGGAATTGCGGCCAAAACGTATTGGCGAAAGTCTGGACCAGGCGGACATTTTCCTCCTGGGTCAGCAACAGGTGTTCGTCAAGCTGATCCTCGCGGTACAGAAACCCGAGCCCGAGGGCCACGAGCAACAGCACGACGCCACTCGTCGCCGCGAAGTATCGCAAAAGCCTGAACATCGGTACCCTCGCCGCCGCCCGCCCCCGACCGGCATCAACACCGGGGCTTCCCACCCACCTTCCCCAAGACGGGCGAGCCGAAAGGGTACTTCAAGCCAGGGCGGAAAGCGAGGGCTTCCGGCCATCGCGTTAACTACTTATCGTTGAGAGTTATCGTCACGCATCTATCTCCACGCCTCATCCGTTCAAGATGGAGGGCGGCCAATGGATCGTCGGGAAAACGCTCCGCCAGATCGACGAAAGCATGGAACGCGTCCGGACTATTGCTTTCCAAGAGGGCGTAGGCCTTGCGGTAGGCAGCGCTTGCCTCGGTCTCGCCATCGGGAAGGGGCTCGAAGGCGGCAATGGCGTCCTGCTTGCCCTTCAGCAGGAGATTTCCCACCGGACGCCCCAGGAACCGCTTGCAGCGCCCCGCCGTTTCGCCGCTGACGCAGATCCGCGTCCCCAGATACTTGTTGGCCCCTTCCAGGCGCGAAGCCGTGTTGATGGCATCGCCATGGGCGCAGTAGTTGAACAAGATGTCGCCGCCCATGTTGCCAACAATCACCGAGCCGGTATGGACGCCGATCCGGGTCGTGCCCACCGCGTGGCCCTCGGTGCGCTTGCGCCGCGAGAAGGCGCTGGCGAAGGCATCCATTTCCAGGGCGCAGGCCAGGGCACGCTCGGCATGATCCGCCTGCGGCACCGGCGCGTTGAAGAAGAAGGCCGTGGCATCGCCGACGATTTTGTCCAGCGTCCCGCCATGGCGGAAGCCGATGCGGATCATCGCGTTGAGGTATTCGTTGAGCAAGGGGATCAATTCGCCCGGCTGTGCCTTTTCCACCAAGCGGGTGAAATCTTCCAGATCGGTGAAGACGAAGCTCAGCTCCCTCCGTTCCCCCCCCAACTGGAGCGTGGCGGGATGATTGATGATCTCCTCGACCAGATTGGGCGAAACGTAACTTTTGAAGGCCTCGCGAATCCAGCGCCGCTCGCCCTCGCTGTGCGCATGGCGGGTGACGGACATGACGATGTAGACCAGCAGCACGGTCATCGCCGGAAAGACGGGGTCGAACAGCAATCCGGTGGCGGAATAGAGCTGAAGCGATTGCGCGAAGGTACCCATGGTCGCCAGCCCCCAGATCAAAACCGACATCAAAGGGCCGAAACGCAGCATGAGGGCCAGAACCGCGAAGCTGAGCAGGCCGATGAAGGCGATCTCCGCGCTATCGGCCCAGTCGGGACGGATCAGATAGTCACGTTGCAGGATCTGTTCGGCGATTTGCGCCTGGATCTCCACGCCCGGCATCGCCCCCCCCAGGGGAATATAGCGCAGGTCGTGCAATCCCTTGGCCGAGGTCCCCACGAAAATGATGGCGTTCCTGATCTGCTCGGGACTGATCTCGCCGGCCAGCAGCTTCCAGGCCGGAAGGTAGCGTTCGCGCCGGCTGGGGGTGAAATGCAGCCACAAACGCCCCCGCCCATCGGTGAAAACCGGGTGGGCGCCAATGCGCAGGCCGCTGATCGCCCCCTCGCCGTCGAGCCCCAGGAAGGGGCCGGAAGCGGAAATACGGACCGATATCTCGTCCACACCCAGGGCGACGCGTACCGCTTCCGCCGCCAGGGAGGGGTAGACCTCACCGCCGATGGTCAGCAACAAGGGAAATCGGCGCACCACGCCATCCGTCTCGGGCCAGAAATCCTGGGCTCCCACGCCGCCCGCCGCGGCGACCAACGCCGGCAGCGCCGTCACGGCACCGTCGAAACGAAGGAAGTGCGGCCGCGGATCGCCCCGTGGAGCGACAATCCGGAATCTTGGCGGAGGCAGGGGATCGACCTCTCCCGAATCGGCGGGAGAAAATCCAAGAACCACCCTGCCACCGGCCACCGCCCGTTCGAGTTCCGCATCGTGATCGGGCAGGCGATCAATCAGGCTCTGAAAGGCCGGGCGCTCGGTTTCGGGAAGACGGGACAGAATGGACGATGGGGAACTGCGGTCCGGTTCGGCGAACAGGATGTCGAACGCGATGGCCTTGGCGCCCATGTCGCGCAGGCGCTCGACGATCTCCGCCTGCAGGTTGCGAGGCAACGGCCATTGCCCCAGGCGGGACAGGCTTTCCTCGTCGATATCGACAATTCTAACGGGAATAGGAGGGGACGGCTGGTAGGGACGCGGCTTCCACCGCTGGTAGGCATCGAACAAGGCGTGGCGCAGGGTCGACAGGAACACCGGGTCCTGGGCACGCAACATCACCGCCCCGAACAGGACCGCCAGCGTCAGCCAGATCGGAAACAGCCGCTTCATCGGGCCCCCTTGCGCCGTTGCCGCATCCTAGCTTGCGGCGGAACGACAGGGAAGACTCCGGTCTCCCCGGCCCGCCATCACCGGGAGCAGGGGCGAGCCCGGAGAGGAAGGAAAAGGCCACTCCCCTTTCCTCCCCCTATCGGTCGGGGGGAAACGCGTTCCCCTGGGTCAGCCGTGCAGACGTTTGTACTTGGCCTGCAGGTCATCCTTGGATTCCTGCCGGTCGGAATCGGGAGTGATACAGTCGACCGGGCAGACCAGGACGCACTGCGGTTCGTCGTGCGCGCCGACACATTCGGTGCAGCGATCCGGGTCGATCACATACATGATGTCGCCTTCGCTGATCGCTTCGTTCGGGCAGACCGGCTTGCACGCGTCGCAGTTGGTGCAGTCGTCGGTAATGATCAGGGACATGGCAGGGACTCCGCGTTTCTAGTTGATTCATGTGCCGCCGAAAATGGCCACTCATCCATAGCCGCAATCGGGCGGTCAGGCAACAGCCCTTCGGCAGCGCACACAAGACGAGCCCTCTTAAGAACAGGTCACAATGCTTTGAAAAGGCGACTCTATCCGTGGAGTTGGCCGACGCCGTGCCGGGGCGCTATGGTGCTCAGCGAAAAATGTCGGCGAGAAAATCGTCCGGCCCATCGCCGAAACAGAGCCGGTTGCGGCCCGACTGCTTGGCGCGATACATGCGACCGTCGGCGATCTCGATCAGGCGCTCCAGGGTCTCCGGATTATCGGCCAGGATTTCCGCCCGTCCCATGCTTGCGGTGACGGGTTTGCCGTCGGGCCGTGTGCCCAGGCCGGTCTCGGCGATCCGGTCGACCAGGGCGTTGGTACGATCGCCCGGCGCGTAGGGCGCGACGACCAGGAATTCCTCGCCGCCCCAGCGGATGAACAGGTCGACCTTGCGGATCGAGGCAATGATATTGGCGGCGGCGTCGCGCAGCACGATATCGCCCGCCTCGTGTCCATAACCGTCGT
The DNA here is from genome assembly GCA_039908345.1 of Magnetospirillum sp. WYHS-4. Classification (NCBI taxonomy): domain Bacteria; kingdom Pseudomonadati; phylum Pseudomonadota; class Alphaproteobacteria; order Rhodospirillales; family Rhodospirillaceae; genus Magnetospirillum; species Magnetospirillum sp. WYHS-4. The sequence continues at coordinate 3,638 of JAMOBD010000078.1, read as the reverse complement.
TGACCGACTTGAACTTGTCCAGGTCGAAGAAAATCAGGCTGAGCGGCGTCCGGTTGCGCTGGGCCAGCAGGAAGTATTTTTCCAGCAGTTCCTCCCCCGCCGCCCGGTTGAAGGCGCTGGTCAGATGGTCGTGAGACGATTTGATGATGATCTCGATCAAATAGTGTAACTGGCTCATGCCGGACATGACCGCCACGGCGGAAATCAGAACCAGCAACCAGACCAAGCCCAGTTGGGTGTCGCCTTCCATCAGGACCGCACCGAAGCGGCTGGCTATCAACTCGACGATCACCGCCGGTGCGGCGAAGGCCACCCCTTCCAGGGCGGTGAGCGGAAAGATGCTGAGGCCCGCCGCCATCACGAAGGGAAGGAAGGCATAGCCGGCCGCCAAACTGGCCGCCATCCCCGACAAGCCGCGGTCGGCTCCGGCGAAAAGAAAATGGGAATAAGCGAAAAATGCCGTCGGGATGGCGAACAGAATCGCCATCGAGAAATAGGCATCCAGAATGCGTTCTGACCGCTGGTAGGACAGCGACAACCCCAGGAATGCCACCGCGGCCACCACGCGGCCGACCGCCAGATTGGTCCAGAGTTCCGGCCAGAAGAAGATGATGTCGAGGACGATCCAGAGCGGCGTCAGCACCGCGAAGAAGATCGAGACCAGACGGACGCGCGAAATGATCAGGCTGGCCCGCTGCGCCGCCACCAGTTCCGACTGGTAGCGCGGCAGCATCAGCCCACGCAGGTCCGCTTGGCTTTCGCCAAGGATGCGCCTTACGACGTCACGGATCGCTGCCGTGCCTTGCTCTACAATTCCCATGCCCATGCCCGTGTCCTTTCGACACCCCCCCCGAAAGAACGTCGCCGCATCTTACAGATTGAGAAACTTCATGCAAGCATGCGACTTGTAATGGTTTTTCTATGTGTACCATTTACCATAGGAAATAGGGGGAATTGCCGGAATCTAGTCGGCGAGAACGGTTTCCGCCAGTCTCAGCCAGAAGGTGGCGCCCAGGGGCAGCACGGCGTCGTTGAAATCGAAGGCGGGATTGTGCAGCCCCGATTCGCTCTCTCCCCGCCCCGCCCCCAGCCAGACGTAGCAGCCGGGTGTCCGTTCCAGCATGTAGGAGAAATCCTCGGCTCCGGTGCTGGGCCGGGCGGCAACCAGCGCCCCCAGGGCCCCCGCCACGCGGGCGGCGGTCGCCGCCGGGCCGGCATGGTTGACGGTTGGTGGATAGCGCCGCTTGTAATCGAGGATCAGGCGGCACCCGTGTGCCGCCGCCGCGCCCTCGGCGATGCGGCGCAAATGGGATTCTGTGGCGTCGCGCACCTCGGGGCGGAAGCTGCGCACCGTTCCCCTGAGGATGGCCCGTTCCGGGATGGCGTTGATCGATTCCCCTGCCTGGAAGGCGGTGACGCTGACCACGACCCCGTCCAAAGGATCGGTGAGACGGGACGGAATGGTCTGCAAGGCCTGCACCACGGCCGCCCCGGCGATTATGGGGTCGACGGCCAGATGCGGCATGGCTCCATGGCCGCCCTTGCCCGCGACGACCATTTCGAAGGAATCGCAGGCCGCCATCACCGGTCCCGCAATTGCCGCAAAGCTGCCTTCGGGCAGGGCCGGCCAGTTGTGAAGGGCATAGATTTCGTCCATCGGGAAGCGTTCGAACAGGCCGTCACGGACCATGGCGTCGGCGCCGCCTTCCAGTTCTTCGGCCGGCTGGAAGACGAAGCGTACCGTGCCCTTGAACTTCCGGCTTTCCGCCAGGACCTTGGCGGCGCCCAGCAGCATCGCCACATGGCCGTCGTGACCGCAGGCGTGGGCGCGGCCCTGCACTGTCGACCGATGGGGAAGCCCTTCCGCCTCGACGATCTTCAGGGCATCCATGTCGGCGCGGAGACCGAGGCAAGGCCCCTCGCCCGTCGTCAGGCTGCCGACCACCCCGGTACGGCCGACGCCTTCCGTCACCTCGATCCCCCAGGAGCGCAGCTTTTCCGCCACCAGGGCGGCGGTCCGCCGTTCCTCGAAGGCGGCCTCCGGATGGGCGTGGATGTCTCGCCGCCACCGGGTCATCTCGGGAACCAGGGCGGCGACGGCGGGGGGAACGGGCATGGGAAGCCTCCTCGTGATATAATCAAGCTTGGCGCGGCGGCGAAAAACTGCAAGATTCTTCGCCGCCCCCATCGACTGTCCGGGACCCGAGGCCATGGCCGACACCATCATCCTGCCCAACGAAGGCGCGCTGACCGAGCGCGGCATCCCTTCCACCCTGGACCTGGAGGCCGAGATCGACCGCCTGCGCCGCGAGAAGAACGCGGTCATCCTGGCCCACTACTATCAGGACGGCGAGATCCAGGACTTGGCCGACTTCGTCGGCGATTCCCTGGACCTGTCGCGCAAGGCGGCGGCCACCGACGCCGACATGATCGTGTTTTGCGGCGTGCGCTTCATGGCCGAGGTGGCGAAGATCCTGAGCCCCGGCAAGACCGTCGTCATGCCCGACCACGAAGCCGGCTGCTCGCTGGAGGATTCATGCCAGCCCGGGCCTTTCCGCCAGTTCCGGGAAAAGCATCCGGACCACATCGCGGTCACCTACATCAATTGCTCGGCCGAGGTGAAGGCGCTGTCCGACGTCATCGTCACCTCGTCGAACGCCGAACACATCGTCCGCCAACTGCCGGCCGACAAGCCCATCCTGTTCTCGCCCGACCGCCACCTGGGAGCCTATATCGCCCGCCGGACGGGCCGCGAGATGACGCTCTGGCCGGGCTCGTGCATCGTGCACGAGCAATTCTCGGAACAGGAACTCGTCAAGCTCAAGGTCCGCCATCCGGCCGCCCCCGTCGTCGCCCATCCGGAATGCCCGGACGCCATCCTGAACCACGCCGACCACATCGGCTCGACCAGGATGATCCTGGATTACGTGCTGAAATCGGCGCAGCCCGAATTCATCATCGCCACCGAAAAGCACATCATCCACCAGATGGAAAAGGCGGCGCCGCACAAGATCTTCATCCCGGCCGCCGGGGCGGACGGCAGTTGCAACTGCGCCAGTTGCCCCTTCATGGCGAAAAACACCCTGGAAAAGCTCTACCTCTGCATGGTCAACGAGGCCCCGGCCGTCGCCATGCCGGAGGACCTGCGCCTGCGGGCGCTCAAGCCCTTGCAGCGCATGCTGGACATGTCGCCGCCGGCCCGGCCGGCCCGCCAAGATGCTGCCTGAGCCGCTGACCGAAGCCGACGTCCGCCGTGTCATCGACGCCGCCCTGGCCGAGGACGTGGGGACGGGGGACCTCACCTCCCTGTCGGTGATCCCGGCGGATACCCGCTTCGCCGGCACGCTGGCCGCCCGCGAAGCCCTGGTCGTCGCCGGCCTGCCCATCGCGGGCATGGTCTTTTCCGCCGTCTCGCCCGCCATCGCCTGGCAGCCGGAGGTGCAAGACGGCCAACGCCTGGCAGCCGGCGCCGTGCTGGCGCGGGTGGAAGGCCCGGCCCGCGCCCTGCTGACCGCCGAACGCACGGCGCTCAACATCCTCCAGCACCTGTCAGGCATCGCCACCCTGACGCGGCGCTATGTGGACGCCATCGAAGGCACCGGCACCGTGCTGCTGGATACCCGCAAGACCCTGCCGGG
>JAMOBD010000077.1 GCA_039908345.1 Magnetospirillum sp. WYHS-4 | reverse complement strand
GGCGGCGGCATCGCCCCCATCCTGCCCGACATCCTGGGGGAAGCGGCGGCCATCCTGGCCTTGGGGCCCCTGCCGGACGGCGGGGTGGAAGCGGTGCGCCGGGCCGCCGCCCCGAACCCGGCCGCCGTGATCCGCGGCGTCGTCCGCGCCTGCCAGGATTTCCTGATTCGGGGCCAAAGGACGCCGCTTTCGTGGCTGCAAGCCCTGCGCGCCGACGCCACCGGCCTGGACGCGCTGATGGCCCTGTCCAACGCCCTGCCGCAAGACACCCTGGAATTGCGGGAAACCGCCCTGGAATTGCTGGAAACCATCCTGGCCGCCGCCCGCGACCTGCCGGGGGAAACGGGCGCGAAACTCCGGGGCGCGGTCCTCAACAACCTGTCGAACCGCCTCTCCGCCCTCGGCCGGCGGGAAGACGCCCTGGCGGCCGGCGAGGAGGCGGTGGCGATCCACCGAACCCTCGCCGCCGCTTGGCCCGACGCCTTCCTGCCCGACCTGGCCGGCTCGCTCAACAACCTGTCGAATCACCTTTCCAACCTCGGCCGGCGGGAAGACGCCCTGGCGGCCAACGAGGAGGCGGTGGCGATCTACCGAACCCTCGCCGCCGCTTGGCCCGACGCCTTCCTGCCCGACCTGGCCGGATCGCTCAACAACCTGTCGAACTCCCTCTCCGACCTCGGCCGGCGGGAAGATGCCCTGGCGGCCAGCGAGGAGGCGGCGGCGATCCACCGAACCCTCGCCGCCGCCCGGCCCGACGCCTTCCTGCCCGACCTGGCCATGTCGCTCAACAACCAGTCGATGCACCTCTCCGACCTCGGCCGGCGGGAAGACGCCCTGGCGGCCGGCGAGGAGGCGGTGGCGATCTACCGAACCCTCGCCGCCGCCCGGCTCGACGCCTTCCTGCCCGACCTGGCCATGTCGCTCAACAACCAGTCGGGTCGCCTCGCCGCCCTCGGCCGGCGGGAAGACGCCCTGGCGGCCAGCGAGAAGGCGGTGGCGATCTACCGAACCCTCGCCGCCACCCGGCCCGACGCCTTCCTGCCCGACCTGGCCATGTCGCTCAACAACCAGTCGAACTGCCTCTCCGCCCTCGGCCGGCGGGAAGACGCCCTGGCGGCCGGCGAGGAGGCGGCGGCGATCTACCGAACCCTCGCCGCCACCCGGCCCGACGCCTTCCTGCCCAACCTGGCCCTGTCGCTCAACAATCTGTCGGCTTTCCTCTCCGCCCTCGGCCGGTGGGAAGACGCCCTGGCGGCCAGCGAGGAGGCGCTGGCGATCCGCCGCGGCCTCGCCGCCACCCGGCCCGACGCCTTCCTGCCCGACCTGGCCATGTCGCTCAACAACCAGTCGGCTTTCCTTTCCGACCTCGGCCGGCGGGAAGACGCCCTGGCGGCCAGCGAGGAGGCGGTGGCGATCTACCGAACCCTCGCCGCCGCCCGGCCCGACGCCTTCCTGCCCGACCTGGCCATGTCGCTCAACAACCAGTCGGGTCGCCTCGCCGCCCTCGGCCGGCGGGAAGACGCCCTGGCGGCCAGCGAGGAGGCGGTGGCGATCCTCCGAACCCTCGCCGCCGCCCGGCCCGACGCCTTCGCGGAAAACCTGGCAATTTCCCTTTGGACCCTGGCGAAGCGGCTGGACGAAGCCGGGCGGGCGGAAGAGGCCCTGGCCGCCAACCGGGACGCCGTCGCCACCCTGTCCCCCCTGTTCCGCCGCCATCCGGCCGCCGTGGCCGGACGCATGGCCGGCATGGCCCGTGAGTATCTCGAACGCTGCGAAAAGGCGGGGACGGAGCCGGATGGGGACCTGCTGGGCCCCGTCGTGGCCGTGTTCCAGGGCCTGCAAGGAAAGGAATGACCATGGACCAGAATCAACTCGTCGCCGCCGCCGTCGAGGGCGCCGTCAAGGCCCTGGCCGGGGAGGCCGTGGGCGGGGCCAAGGCCCTGGGCGGGAAGGTCTGGGCCTGGATCAAGGCCAAGGCCCCCGCCGACGAAGCCGCCACCCTCGCCAAGGTGGAAGCCGCCCCCACCCGGCCTTCCACCCCCGACAGGGTGGCCGGGCTGCTCAAGGACCTGCTGCACCAAAGGCCGGAACTGGCGCGGGAACTGGCCGATCTTCTGGGCCCCGCCGCCGGCGTTTCCCAAACCCTGGTCCAGACCGGCAACGGCAACCAGGGCATCCAGGTCGCCGGCAACGGCAACACCATCCGGCGCTGACGCTGAAACGGAAGGGGCCGTCCACCCCATCATCCGTGGCATTCCTTCCTGGATGGCCGGACAAGCCCCACGACGCCCGCCGCCGGAGACCGGCGCGCTTCCCTACCCTTCCAACTCCTCCTCCGGGATTTCTCCCATCCGGGCGAGGTGGCGGAGCGGGCCTTGCTTGAGAGACCGATTGCCGTGAATGGGAATGGAGAGGCGAACGACGCCGCCGGGCGTCACGCGGCCCGCCCCAGCGGCGCCTGGGAGAATGGAGGGCCTCCCAGAGGCATGCCGTCTGCTGTGGCACTCTGTACCGCTCCACGGTACAGGCGGCAAGCCCCATGGCCCCCCGCCCCCCGGGTATGCTATGGAAGGGCCGTCGCCAGCGGGAGAGTCCCATGGAAGAAATCTTCTATCCCGACGAAACCCTGCGCCGCATCCTCAAGGAGGTGCGGACCATCGCCATGGTCGGGGCCTCGCCCAAGTGGAACCGGCCGTCGTCCTTCGCCATGAAGTATCTGCAGGGCAAGGGCTACCGGGTGATTCCGGTCAATCCCGGCCATGCCGGCAAGCCCATCCTGGGCGAGACGACCTATGCCGCCCTGGACGAGGTGCCGGCGCCCATCGACATGGTGGATGTCTTCCGTTCCTCCGACGCCGCCCTGGAGGTCGTCGAAGACGCCATCCGCCTGAAGGACGAAAAGGGCATCCGCGTCGTCTGGATGCAGTTGGGCGTGCGGAACGACGAAGCCGCCGCCAAGGCCGCCGCCGCCGGCCTGGAAGTCGTCATGAACCGCTGCCCCAAGATCGAATACGGCCGCCTGTTCGGCGAGTTGTCCTGGAGCGGCATCAATTCCAAGATCATTTCCTCCAAGCGCCCGAGGCTCCGCCCATGACCGACGGTCCCGCAGAATACGGCATCGAGACCCGCGCCATCCATGCCGGCGCCCGGCCCGACCCGGTCACCGGGGCGCGCAACACCCCCATCTACCAGACCACGGCCTACGTCTTCGACGGCGTCGACCACGCGGCCGACCTGTTCAACCTGCAGACCTTCGGCTTCATCTATTCGCGCCTGACCAATCCCACGGTGTCGGTGCTGGAAGAGCGCATCGCCAACCTGGAAGACGGCCGCGCCGCCGTCTGCTGCGCTTCCGGCCACGCCGCCCAGTTCCTCGCCTTCTTCACCCTGCTGGAGCCGGGCGACGAGTTCGTCGCCTCGCGCAATCTCTACGGCGGCTCGGTGACCCAGTTCGGCCTGTCCTTCAAGCGCCTGGGCTGGACCTGCCATTTCGCCGACCCGCGCGAGCCGGAAAACTTCAAGAAGGCCATCACCCCGAAGACCAAGGCCATCTTCATCGAGCCGCTGGCCAATCCGGGCGGCATCGTGGTCGACGTGGAAGCCGTGGCCGCCATCGCCCACGAAGCCGGCATCCCCTTGATCTGCGACAACACCATGGCCTCGCCCGTCCTGTGCCAGCCCTTCAAGTGGGGTGCCGACCTGATCGTCCATTCCACCACCAAGTTCCTGTCGGGACACGGCACGTCCATGGGCGGCGCGGTGGTGGAATCGGGCAGGTTCGACTGGAACCGGAACGACAAGTTCCCTTCCATGACCAGGCCGGAGCCCGCCTACCACGGCCTGACCTTCTACGAAACCTTCGGCGATTTCGCCTTCACCATGAAGGCGCGCGCGGTGGCCTTGCGCGACTTCGGCCCGGCCATGGCGCCCCTGAACGCCTTTCTGACCATCACCGGCATCGAGACCCTGCCCCTGCGCATGGAGCGCCACGTGGCCAACGCCTTGCGCATCGCCGAATTCCTGGAAGGCCATCCGGCGGTCGCCTGGGTGTCCTACGCCGGCTTGAAATCCAGTCCCTACCACGGTCTGGCGAAGAAATACCTGCCCAAGGGGCCGGGATCGGTCTTCACCTTCGGGCTCAAGGGCGGGCTGGACGCGGGCATCAAGCTGGTGGAATCGGTCAACGTGATTTCCCACCTGGCCAACCTGGGCGATACCCGGACCCTGATCCTGCATCCCGCGTCCACCACCCATCGCCAGTTGACCGACGAACAACGGACGGCGGCCGGCGCCGGGCCCGAGGTCATCCGCCTCTCGGTCGGCCTGGAAACCGCCGACGATCTGCTGCGCGACCTCGACCAAGCCCTGTCGAGGACCTGATCCCATGGAAGACACCGACCTGCTGCGCGAAATCCTGTCTACCGCCAAGACCGTCGCCGTGGTCGGCCTGGGGCCCAAGCCCGACCGCCCGGCCTACGGGGTGGCGGAATATCTTCAGGACCAGGGCTACGTCATCTTCCCGGTCAATCCCGGCCACGCCGGCAAGCCGATCCTGGGCCGCATGACCTACGCCAGCCTGGCCGACATTCCGGTCGGCGTCGACCTGGTGGACATCTTCCGCAACCCGGAAGCCGCTGCGGAAGTGGTGGACGAAGCCATCCGGCTGAAGGACGAAAAGGGCATCCGGACGGTCTGGATGCAGGTGGGCATCCGCCACGAGGAAGCCGCCGCCCGGGCCCGCGTGGCGGGGCTGGACGTGGTCATGGACAAATGCACCATGACCTGGCACCGGCGGCTGCTCGTGCGTTGAGGCTACGGGCCGCTCCCCATTCCGATGCTTCTAATTCCCGATCCCCAGCCGATCCGCCACCGCACGGCGCACGGCCAGGGCGACCGTGTCGGGATCGGCGGCGGCGTCGATCGCCAGGCAGCGTTCCGGATGAGCGGCGGCGATATCCAGAAAGCCCTGGCGCAGGCGGCGATGGAAGGATTCGTCCATGCGCTCGTAGCGGTCTTCCACACCCGGACGGCTGCGAGTGCGGGCCAAGCCCACTTCGACGGGAAGATCGAAGATCAGGGTCAGATCGGGGGCGAAGTCGCCGACCACCAAGCGGTGCAGGCGGGCGATCAGGTCCAAATCGAGGCGATGGCCGTATCCCTGGTAGGCCAGGGTGGAATCGGCGAATCGATCGCTGATGACCCATTTACCGGCCGCCAGGGCGGGAAGGATGGCGGCTTCCATATGCTCGTACCGGGCCGCGTAGTTGAGCAGCGCCTCGGTCAGGCCCTGCCAGCGGGCCACATGGCCTTCGACGAGCAAGCGGCGGATTTCCTCGGCGCCGGGAGAACCGCCCGGTTCGCGGGTGGTCACGACTTCCAGGCCGCGTCCGCGCAGGAATTCGGCCAGCCGCGCCACCTGGGTGGACTTCCCCGCCCCCTCCCCCCCTTCGAAGGTGATGAAGCGACCGCGAGTCACGTCACGGATGCCCGAAGACGATATGGGACAGCGCCGACGCCAAACGGCCGCCCAACCCCAGGCGTTCCACGTTGGCGCCCGCCCTGATGGGGATTTCGACCGGAGCCACGCCGGGCGCGGTCACCGTCACCTTGCCCACCTCCGCGCCCTGCACCACGGGGGCGGGAATCGGGCCTTCGAACTTGACCGTCACCTTCATGTCCAGGCGCGACTTGCGGGGCATGGTGAGCACCAGGTCGCGGTCGACCACCAGCGGCACCTGGGCCGACTTGCCCAACCACACGGCGGCATCGCCTACAACGTCGCCCGCCTTGAACAAGGCGTAGTTGTTGAATTCGCGGAAGCCCCATTCGAGAAGCCGCTCCGCCTCCTCCCCGCGCTGCTTCATGCTTTTCAGCCCGTTGACCACCAGCACGAGGCGGCGGTCGTTGCGCGTCGCGGAGGCCATCAAGCCATATCCGGATTCCTCTGTATGCCCGGTCTTCAGACCGTCCGCGCCCATGTTGCGGCGGATCAGGGGGTTGCGGTTCTCCTGCTTGACGTTGTTGTAGGTGAACTCCCGTTCCGCGTAGTAGCGGTAGTAGTCCGGAAAATCGAGGATGGTCCGCTTGGCCAGGATCGCCAAGTCGCGGGCCGTCATGCGGTGTTCCGGATGCGGCCAGCCGGTGGCGTTGCGGAAGCTGCTGTTGGTCATCCCGATCTGGCGGGCCTTCTTGTTCATGGCTTCGGCGAAGGCGTCCTCGCTGCCGGCCAAGGCCTCGGCGACGACGATGCAGGCGTCGTTGCCCGACTGGACGATGATGCCGCGGATGGCGTCTTCCACCTTCACCCGCGAATTCAGCGGCAGGAACATCGTGGAGCCCTCGGTCTTCGCACCGCCGCGCCGCCACGCGTTCTCGCTGACCGGCAAGGTGTCCGTAAGCGAGACCCGCCTCTCCTTGAGGGCCTCGAAGAGCATGTACATGGTCATGACCTTGCTCATCGAAGCCGGCGGCATGGGGATGTCGGCGTCCTTGTCGAGCAGCACCGCGCCGGTTCCCGTATCCATCATGAAAGCATGCCGGGCCGCCGTGTCGATGGGCTCGGCCATGGCCGGGAAAGCGGCCCCGCCCGCCAGAAGAAGGCCGACCAGATGATTGCGCAAAATCCCCATCGCCGCGTTTCCCCTTCCTGTCATCATCGGCCGGACAGGGTCTTGGCGTCCGGCCGATCGAGCACGATGCGGGCATCCTGGAAGCCCGACCCGGCGATCGCCTTGAGCATGCGGTCGCCATCCTCGACCGAATTGGCCGGCCCGACGCGGACGCGATAGACGTCGCGGCCATTGACCAGAGCCGGGTAGACGTTGACCGACCCCACGGAGGAAAGGCGGGCCGCCACCTTGTGCGCCGCCTCATAGGTCGAGAACGAGCCCGCCTGGATGTAGATCCGGGTCGGCGACACCGGCACCATCGTCACGTTCTCCGAGACCGGGTTGGGCAACACCACCTTGTCGGCCGACTTGGCGGCCACCTGCACGGGCTTGGTCTCCATCACGCCGCCCGAGGTGCCCTTGCCGCCGGGCGGCGGAGCCAGCGCCTCGGCGCTCACCGCCTCCTTGGGCATGGCCGCCGCCTGGATCGGCGAGCCCCCGTCCGCCGCCAGGGATTGGTTCTGCAGTCCGGTGGCGATGGCCCGGCTTTCCTCGGCCATGATCTGGACCCGCACCTTGGCGGTGCCGTTCTGAAAAACGCCCAGCAGTTGGGCGGAACGGCGCGACAGATCGATGATCCGGCCGTTGACGAAGGGCCCGCGGTCGTTGACCCGCACCACCAGCGAGCGGCCGTTTTCCAGGTTGGTGACCCGCACGAAGCTGGGCATGGGCAGGGTCTTGTGGGCCGCGGTGACGTCGTTCTGGTCGTAGACCTCGCCGTTTGCCGTCAGCTTGCCGTGGAAGTTGGGGCCGTACCAGGACGCGATGCCGGTCTCGTCGTAATCGTAGTCCTCGCGCGGGTAATACCATATCCCTTCCACTTGGTAGGGACTGCCGACCTTGTAGCCCTTGACCTTGGGCGGGGCCTCGCCCGCACCCAGCTTCTTGGCGGCATGGGTGACCAACTGGGTTTCCGCGCAGGCCCCGAGCAGCAACGCCGCCGCGACCAACACCATTCCGCCCCTATGATTGCGTCCGCTCGCCGACATCTGGTAGCCCCATCTTCCCGCAGCCCCTGGATGTTGCAGTCTAACGGCCTTAACCCCCGCGACGCAACCGTTCCAGCAAGGCGCCGTCCGGATAGCCGTCCGGCGGCAGGCCGTTGCGCTTCTGCCACGTCTTGAGGGCTTGGCGGGTTTTGACGCCCACCACGCCGTCCGGTTCGCCCCCGATATCCATGCCCAATCCGATCAAGCGTTGCTGGAGTTCCAGCACGTCCTGCCGGGACAAAGGCACATCGGCCACGGCGCGGGACGCCTTGAGCGGCGCCCCGCCGGCCATGCGGTCCGCCAGGTGGCCGACGGAGACCGCATAGAGCACCGAGCGGTTCCAGGTCATGATGGCGTTGAAGTTGCCGTAGGCCAGGAAGGCCGGCCCCTTGTGGCCGGTGGGCAGGACCAGGGCGGCGTCGATGTCGCGGGCCGGCAATTCCGAGCCGTCCGCCGCCCTGAGCCCCAGATTCCGCCATTCGGCCAGGCCGCGCCGGGTGGTGCCGTCGGCCAGTTCCCAATCGAATCCGGCAGGCAGCAGGACCTCGCGGCCCCAGGTCTGGTCGCCGCGCCAGCCCGACCGGGACAGGTAGTTGGCCGCCGAAGCCGCCGCATCGGCGAAGCTTTTCCACAGGTCCCGACGCCTGTCGCCATCGAAATCGACGGCGAAATCCCGGTAGGTGGCGGGCATGAACTGGAAATGGCCCATGGCCCCGGCCCACGAACCGCGCGCGTCGGTGGGCACGTCGCCCTTCTGCATGAGGACCAGCAAGGTCAGCAGTTGCTCGCGGAAGAAGGCGCTGCGGCGCGGGTCCCAGGCCAGCGTCGCCAAGGCCTCGGCGGTCGAAAAGCCGCCCAGCGTCTCGCCGAAGTTGGTCTCCAGCCCCCAGAAGGCGACCAGGAAGCGGGGCTGCACGCCGTACTCCTTGGCCACCCGATCCAGCAGCCCCTTGTGCTGGTCCAGCAGGCGGCGCCCCTTCTCGATACGCTCGCCGGTGATTCGCTTGTCCATATAGCCCCAGAAGGTCTGGGTGAATTCCGGCTGCTTTCGGTCCAGTTCGACGATGCGCTCGATAGGCTGGGCGCGGCCCAGGGCCTTGTCGAAGACCCCCGCCGACACGCCGCGCCTGGCGGCATCGGCCTTCAGCCCTTCCAGCCAGGAGGCAAAGGGCTGGCTGGGCTGGGACGCCAGGCCCCTGGGGGCGGGAGTGGAAACGCCGTTCTCGCCCTGCGCCTGCACCGGCAGCGGCGTCGAACAGCCGGCCAGCAGGAGAGCGGCAACGGCACAACAGAGCTTGGAAAGGCGCATGAAGGAAAACCCCGACGATCCAGGAAGAGCAGTGGCTTTGTGCCACAGTGGGCCAAGCGCGCCAACCGCGCTCCTAGGGAGCCGGAAAAAGAGCGTCGGTACGGCCGCTTAGGCGATAGAAGACCAGCCCCGCCCATTCGTGCAGGGCGGCATTCAGGCGGCCGAATCCGCCGATCAGATTGAATCCAAGCCGCCCACCGGTGGTTCCCGACGTGCCGTAGTCCGTGGGAAAGGCGAGCACCGGCCATCCTTCCCGCCGGAAACATCCCACCGCCCGCGGCATGTGAAAGGCGGACGTCACCAAAACCCAGGTCTCGCCCGGCCTGGGGTTCGCCATCTTCCGGGACAGCGCCGCGTTCTCGGCGGTGTTGCGGGACTCGTCTTCAAAGAGAAGACGATCCGGGGCCACCCCCAAGGTCTCCAACAGGGGACCGACCACCCGCGCCTCGCGATCCTCGGGACGCAGGGGATCGCCCGATCCGCCGCTGAACACCAGCTTGGCTTCCGGGTAGCGCCGTGCCAGTCGCGCGAAGGCGATCAGGCGACCGGCGGCGCCACCGATGGATTCGACCCCACGGGCTTCCGTCATCGCCACATCCACGATACCGCCCAACACAACGATACCGTCCACCCGCTCCGGCAGGGCGGCCGGGGCGGGAAAGCGGTTTTCCAGGATGCCGCTCATCCACTCCCCAACCGGAACCACGGCGATCAGCAGAGAGGCAAGGGTAGCCCAGGCCAGGATCGCCCGCCCAAGGCCCTGGCGGCGCCGGGTCCAAAGCAAGGTGGTCCCGGCCGCCAAGGCCAACGCCAACAGCGTGCCCGGATTGGCCAGGAACCAGAATATCTTCGACAGCCAGAAAAACATGGTTCTTCAGGCCCCCTTCTTCTTGAGGGTGAAGAAGAAGGTGCTGCCCTTGCCCGGTTCCGACTCCATCCAGACACGGCCGCCGTGGCGGTCGGCAATCCTGCGGCAGATGGCCAGCCCCATGCCGGTTCCCGGATAGGCTTCCGGAGTATGCAGGCGCCGGAAGACTTCGAAGACCTTTTCGCGGTAGGCGGGCTCGATGCCGATACCGTTATCGCGGACATGGAAGACCCACTCGCCGCTCCGCACCTCGGCACCCACCTCGACCCGGCAGCGCACTTCGGATCGCCGGTACTTGAGAGCGTTGCCGATCAGGTTTTGAAGCAACATGGATATCTGGAAGCGATCGCCTTCCACTTCGGGAAGACCCCCGACCACGATCTCGGCCGCCGCCTCCTCGACGGACTCGCGCAGATTTCCCAGGGCCGCGTTGACCGCATCGACCATGGGGAAGACCTGGAAGGACTCGGCCCGCGCCATGGTTCGCGAATAGACCAGAAGATCGCCGACCAGAGCCCGCATGCGGTGGGCGGCGGAGACGACGATCGCCATGTGCTCGCGGGATGCCGCCGCCAAGCCGGGACCCAGTTCGCGCTCGAGGAGTTGGGCGTAGGAGACGATGTTGCGCAGCGGCTCCTGCAAGTCGTGGGCCGCCACGAAGGCGAAGCGCTCAAGTTCGATGTTGGCACGGGTGAGTTCGTCCAAGGAACGCCGCAGGTTCTGTTCCGCCTCCTTGCTGCGGGTGATATCCTGGATGATCGACCAGATCACCCGCCGGCCGTCGCGGTCCACGATCAGGGCTCCGCTCAGCAAGACCGGAAGGCGGCTGCCGTCCTTGCGGATGTATTCCTTTTCGTAGGGCCCATAACGTCCCGTATCGTCCAGGGATTGGAGTTGCGCGGCTTCGTCGGCCTCGTACTCGCGGGGCGTGAGATCCCAATAGGTGAGGCCGCGCAACTCGGCCTCGGTATAGCCGGTCATGTCGAACAGGGCACGGTTGGCCTCGACGAAGGCACCATCCTCAAGCCGGTTGAGCGCGATCCCGACCGGCGAGAACTGGTAGAGGGAGCGGAACTTCTCCTCGCTTTCGCGCAGCCTTTCCTCCGCCCCGCGCTGATCCGTGACGTCGATGCCGAAGGAGACCGTGGCCAAAAGCCGGCCGTTCTCGCGGACGGCGCTGTTCTGCCAGGAAATGAGCCGCTTTTCCCCGGATTTCGTCAGGATAGGGTTCTCGAAAACACGGGGAAAGGCATCTTCCGTCCGGAAATGGCCGAAGGCCTCCCAGACCTCGGGAAAGCGGGCGCGCGGCACCACGACCTCGAACCAGTCGCGGCCGATCAGTTCGTCGCGGCGATAGCCGGATATCCGTTCCGCCGCCTCGTTGAAGATCTGGACGCAGCCCAAGTTGTCCAGACCGACCACCATGACGTTGGCCGTTTCGATCACCCGTTCTGTCAGGTCCTTGGCCCTGGCCAACTGGCTCTGGCCGCGAACGCCCAGCCAAGTCAGGCTCAGGACCGCGAGCGACAGGGCGGCGAAGGTCAGGCCCAGGGCGAAGGCATGGCGCCGCCAGGGCCCCAGGGATTCCTCCACCGTCCGGCTGACGCCGCCCATCAAAGGATATTGAGCATAGGTCCGGAGCGCGGTGAACCGTTCCTTGCCGTCGGTCGCCGGGACCGTGCGCTGGAAGGACGCCTGCAGGCCGGAGGTCATGTGCGCGGTGAAGGTGGGGCCCGAGGCATAGTTCTTGCCGACATACTTCTCGGTATCGGGCACCCGGCTGATCAGGTCTCCGTCCAGGTTCAAGAGGATCGCCGTGCCGTCGCCCGACGGCTGGATGGATCGCAGGAGTTCGTGGAAATAATTGAGTTCCAGGGATACTCCAACCAGCCCGGCCCACTTTCCGCCGGCCGCCAGCAGCGCCCGGGAGCCGAAAATCACATAGACGTTGGTCGGCTTGGCGAGAGTCGGTTTGGAAAGAATGAACCGGGACTTGTCCGGAGCCGCCAGGACATCCCTGTAGTAAGGACGATCCCGCGTATCCATGCCCTTGATTTCGGGGCGGGTGGTAACGGTGACCGTCCCCATGGCGTCGGTGGCAAAGACCGTCCGCACCTCGGGAAAGGATTTGGCACGCGCCATCATGTAGGCGACCATCGCCGCCTCGTCCGGCGGCGGGTCGCGTTGCAGTTCCCGGGCCACATCCTGCAGCAGCAGGTCGACGCTGCGCAACGACCCGCTCACCTGACCCTCGACGATGCGGGCCAAGTTCTCCAGGTTCTGCTGTTCCAGGTCGATGGCGCGCCGGTAGTCGCGCCCCAAGTTCCACGCGAAAGACATCCCCAACATGAGGATTAACGCAACGGCAGCACCCCAATAGCGCCAACCGCCCTTAGAACCTGAAAGTTTGGCATCCGCTTCCGCCATTCGCCCCCTGACTCCAGGCCCGGAATAATTTTACATGGGCGAGGACCCAGTACACAAGCAGGGAAAAACGAAGAATTCTCAGGCGTCTTTCTCGGGCTCCAGCAGGCGATGCAGGTGGACCACCACGTACTTGGTGTCCGCCTCGTCGACCCGGGCCTGGCTGGCGGAACGCCAGGCGCCCAGGGCTTCGGCATAGCTGGGGAAGATGCCGACGATGTCCAGGTTCTTCACGTCGACGAAATCGGTGCCGCGCGGGTCCTTGACCTTTCCGCCGAACACCAGATGCAGCAGGGACTTGTTCCCTTCGGTCATTCTTGTGCAGTCCTTCCGGTTGGATGTTGCCAGGTGCGAAAACGGGCGGTCTTCACGCCGCCTCGAGAATGTCGTCGGGCTCCCAGGCCAGGGCGCCGCGCGGCAGGTCGCGCGCAAGCACGCCCATATGGGCAAGGTCGGCTGCGGCCGCCAGTTCTTCCGGCGGCGCCTCGGCGAACTGATCGGCGAAGGCACCGGCCTCGTTCGCCCGGAAGCGCTTGTCGCCCAGCAGGCCGGACAGATCCCGGTGCAGCCGGCCGAGGGCCGGATCGGCGGGGGCGCTTTCATGCAGCCAGCCGGCCAGGAATCCGGCGGGCGGATCGGCGGTATGGTCGTCCAGCAGCCAGAGGACGGCGGTGAGCGGCCGTTCCGCCGCGAAGTGCTCGAATAGGGCCGGGAAGTCGCGC
>JAMOBD010000076.1 GCA_039908345.1 Magnetospirillum sp. WYHS-4 | reverse complement strand
CGTGGCCCCGCAGGGCTTCGAACAGGTTGACGCCGGTCTGCAGGCGCGCATCGGCGAAGTCGCGCCCCAGCCGCCCGCCGGCATCGATGCCGGCGCCTTCGCCGACGAACGGCGAGAGTTGGGCCACGGCCCGCCCCATCATCAGGTCGCCCCAGCCGGCGGCATCGAGGAACAGGCGGTCCGGCGGCACCGGATTGTAGGGCGAGCCGCCATAGGTCGATTCCGCCGTCGTGCCGCGGGCCGCGTAGTATTCGGCGATCTGGTCGGCGCGCGACTGCCGCGCCTCTTCCGCCTGGTGGTCGAAGGCGATGGCGGCCCGGGGCAGATAGTCCAACAGGGTCTCCAGGGTCTCGTGGAACAGGGGCAGCCAATGTTCCATGCCCATGTGGCGCCGGCCGGCCGAAACCGATTCATAGAGCGGATCGTTCGCCGCCGCCGCCCCCGCCAGGGCCCGGTAGCCCGACCGGAAGCGCGAGATGGCGGCTGCGTCCAGCGGCACCTCGCTAACCGGCTTCAAAAGGGCGCTGTCGACCTTGCCTACGGTGCGTTGGCTGACCGGATCGAAGCTGCGGATGCCGTCCAACTCGTCGCCGAAGAAGTCGAGGCGCAGGGGCTGCGGAGCGCCGGGCGGAAAGACGTCCAGGATGCCGCCGCGCAGGGCGAACTCGCCCGGTTCCATCACCGTCTCGGCGCGGACGTAGCCGCTTTGCACCAGAAAGGCGGCCAAGTCCTCGGGCGGCTTGCGGTCCTTCAGCGCCAGGCGCAGGGACGCCCCCCGGAAGGCGGCGCGCGGCGGCACCTTCTGCCCCAGAGCGGAAACGGTGGTCAGCACGATCCGTCCCCGTCCTTCCGGTGCCTCCAGAAGACGGGTCAGGGTATCGATGCGCTTGGCCACGACCTCGCCGTTGGGCGAGACGCGGTCGTAAGGCAGGCAGTCCCAGGCGGGGAATTCCAGGCGCTCCACCTCGGGTGCGAAGTAGGCCAGGGCCTCCGACATCGCCGCCAGCCGGCCGTCGTCGGTGGCGACGAACAGCAAGTCGCGGTCCTTGGCCAGGGCGGCCACCACCAGGGCGTCATAGCCGGTGGGCGCGCCGCCGATCGATGTCCGTCCGGGTTCGAGAACGAAGTCCCTGGGGATGCTCATGAATCGAGACTGTCCAGAAAGTCCAGGAGGGCCGCGTTGAAGGCCTCGGGCTGTTCCAGTCCGGCTTGGTGGGACGCCTGCTCGATGACGGTCAGGCGGGCGCCGGGAATGCCGCGCTGAATGGTTTCCGCCACCGCTACCGGCGTTCCCATGTCCTGCCGTCCCACCATGACCAGGGTCGGCACGCGGATCTCCCCCAACCGGTCCGTCAGGTCCAGGCCCTTGATGGCGTGGCAGCAGCCGATGTAGCCGGCGGCCGGGGTGGCGCCGATCATGCCGCCGACGCGGGCGATCAGGGCCGGACGCTGCTCGCGGCAGAGCGGGGTGAACCAGCGCTCCAGGGTGGCGGCCGTCTGGGTGGCGATTCCGCCGGCTCGGACGGCGGCGATGCGCTCGTCCCAGACCGCCTGGGCATCCTGCGGAATGCGGCTGGTGGTGCTGGCCAGCACCAGGCCTTCCAGAAGCCCCGGATGGCGGAGCGCCAGGGCCTGGCCGATCATGCCGCCGATCGACAAGCCGACGTAGCGCACCCGCCCCAGGCCCAGATATTCGATCAGGCCGGCCGCGTCGTCGGCCAGCATGTCCAGGCTGTAAGGTCCGTCCGGGGCGGCGCTGGCGCCGTGGCCGCGCATGTCGAACTCCAGTACTCGATAGCGCCAGACCAGCGATTCGATCTGCGGCGCCCACATGGCACGGCTGGTCGCCAGGGAATGGCCCAGCACCACCGTCGGCGCTCCCGCGGGACCGGAAAGGGCGTAGTCGAGAATAGTGCCGTTGACGGAGGCTTTCATGCGAACTCCCGGATCAGGCGGACGAGATCGTTGTCGTGGCGCTCGGGCAGCACCTTGCGGCCGGTGACCCAGTCGAACAGGTCGTTGTCGCCTTCCGCCAGCAGGGATTCCAGCAGATCCAGACGGCGGGCGTCCAGCCCGGCGACATGGGCATCGGCGAAGCGGCCGAACAGGAAATCGTTTTCCGCCGTGCCCATGTGATGGCAGCGGAACAGGAGCTTCTTGCGGCGGGCTTCGAGAGAGGCGACCATGGGGGCACGGTATAGTGCCTTCCTCGGTCCCTGTCAGCAGCCCCAAATGCGCCCCCAGGTCCTCTTTCCCCTTTTCGCGCCGGTCACCGCCCTGCCGGGGGTGGGGCCCAAGGTCGGGCGGCTGGTGGAGAAGGTGGCGGGGCCCCATGTGGCCGACCTGCTCTGGCACCTGCCGTCCGGGCTCATCGACCGCCGCTACGCCCCCAAGGTGGCCGAGGCCATTCCCGGCCGGGTCGCCACCCTCACCCTCAGGGTCATGCATCACGTCAAGCCGCGCACGCCGCGCCAGCCTTACCGGGTCTATTGTGCCGACGAGACCGGAACCCTGTCCCTGGTCTTCTTCCACGCCCGCGGCGACTGGCTGGAACAGGCCCTGCCCGAGGGCCAGGTCCGGGTGGTGAGCGGCACCGTCGAGCGGTTCCACGAGGACATCCAGATCACCCATCCCGACCATATCGGCAGCCTGGAGGAACTGGCGAGCCTGCAAGCGGTGGAGCCGGTCCATCCCTTGACCGCCGGCCTGTCGGGCAAGCTGCTGCGCCGCGCCATCCAAGAAGCGCTGCGCAAGGCCGCCGACCTGCCGGAATGGATCGATCCGGCGCTCATGGCGCGCGAGGGCTGGAAGCCCTGGCATGCGGCGCTCGTCGAGGCCCATGGCCCCCAGGAGGAACCCGACCTTCTGCCCGTCGCCCCGGCCCGCCGCCGGCTCGCCTACGACGAGTTGCTGGCCAACCAGCTTGCCTTGGCCCTGGTGCGGCTCAACCTGCGGCGGTCCAAGGGGCGGGCGATCCGGGGCGACGGCGCCTTCCGCGCCCGGGCGATGGCCGCCCTGCCTTTCCGCCTGACCGCCTCCCAGGAAATCTCCCTGACCGAAATCGCCGCCGACATGGCCGGGGAATCTGCCATGCTCCGCCTTTTGCAGGGCGATGTGGGCAGCGGCAAGACGGTGGTGGCCTTCCTCGCCATGCTGAACGCCGTGGAAGCCGGCGCCCAGGCGGCCCTGATGGCGCCCACGGAAATCCTGGCCCGCCAGCATCTGGCGACCATCGAGCCCTTGGCCGCCGCCTTGGATATCAAGGTCGCCCTGCTCACCGGGCGGGAGAAGGGCAAGACGCGCCGCGAGATTCTGGAAGACTTGGCGGCGGGCGGGATCGCCCTGGTTCTCGGCACCCATGCCCTGCTGGAAGAGGACGTGGCCTTTCGCGACTTGGCTTTGGCGGTCATCGACGAACAGCACCGCTTCGGCGTTCATCAGCGTCTGACCCTGGCCCGCAAGGGCCGGGCGGTTGACGTGCTGGTGATGACCGCCACGCCCATTCCCCGCACCTTGATGCTGACCTCCTACGGCGACATGGACGTTTCCCGCTTGACCGAGAAGCCGGCCGGCCGCAAGCCCGTCAAGACCCTGGTCAAGCCCCTGGACGCCCTGGACGAGGTGGCGGCGGCGGTGGGCCGGGCCCAGGCGGGCGGGGCGAAGGTCTATTGGGTCTGCCCGCTGGTGGAGGAATCCGAAACCCTCGACCTGGCCGCCGCCGAGGAACGCTTTTCCGCCCTGAAGGAACGCTTCGGCGACTGCGTCGGCTTGGTGCACGGCCGCATGAAGGGACGCGACAAGGACGCGGCCATGGCCGCCTTCGCCGAGGGGGAGGTGGACATCCTGGTCGCCACCACGGTGATCGAGGTCGGCGTCGACGTCCCTGCCGCTACCGTAATGGTCATCGAGCATTCGGAACGCTTCGGTCTGGCCCAGCTTCACCAGTTGCGCGGCCGCGTGGGGCGCGGCCAACGGGACTCGGTCTGCATCCTGCTCTACGGCCAGCCTTTGGGCGAGACCGCCCGAAAGCGCCTGGCCGTCATCCGCGAAACCGACGACGGATTCGTCATCGCCGAGGAGGACCTGAGGTTGCGCGGACACGGCGAGTTGCTGGGCACACGCCAGAGCGGCCTGCCAGAATTCAGAGTCGCCGACCTGGCCCAGCATGGCGACCTGTTGCAGGTGGCCCGCGACGACGCCTCCCTGGTGGTGGCCCGCGACCCCGACCTGCAGGACCCGCGCGGCCAAGCGCTGCGGACCCTGCTCTACCTGTTCGAACGCGACGCGGCGGTGCGTTTCCTGCGGTCTGGATAAGCATCCGGCCGTGTCAAAGGGCGGGCATGACCGGCGGCGGTGTTGACGCACCCCGCCGGCTCGCATCGGCGACAACTAAACGACGCGTTGAATAGTATATGCAAAAACCTTTCGGCGTGCAATCGCAAAAGGCGCATAAACCACGACCATCGCTCGAAAGGTTCTGATTCGATTTGGCGACCTTTCAGGGAAGAGGAATGGCGTCCACGAGCAGCGCGATCTTTCCCCAGTGGTCGGCCCCGTCCATCCGGCGATGGGCTTTGGCCGCCTGGGCGAGGGGATAGGTGGCGGACACCTGCGGCCGGACGTGGCCCGCCTCGATCGGCGGCCAGACCCTGTCCTTCAGGGCCGCCGCGATGGCCGCCTTGCGTTCCAAGCTTTGGATGCGGAGCGTCGAGCCGGTCAGGGTCAAGCGTTTCAGCATCAAGGGCATGAGGTCCAGATCCACCTTCGAGCCCGCCTGGAAGGCGATCTGCACCAGCCGTCCTTCGCTGGCCAATGCCTTGAGATTGCGGGCCACATAGCTGCCGCCCACCATGTCGAGAATCACGTCGACGCCCCGTCCGCCGGTGAAGTCCCCGGCCGCCGCGACGAAATCGGTTTCCCGGTAGTCGATGGCCAGGTTGGCGCCCAGGCGCCGGCAGAGGGCGCATTTTTCGTCCGACCCCGCCGTCGCCATCACCCGTGCCCCGAAATGGCGGGCGAGCTGGATGGCGGCGCTGCCGATGCCGCCGGCACCGCCGTGTACCAGAAATGTCTCGCCCGGCCGCAGGGCGGCACGTTCGAAGACGTTGCTCCAGACGGTGAAGAAGGTCTCGGGCAGGCAGGCCGCTTCGGCAAACGAGAGGCCCGCCGGCACCGGCAGGCACTGTCCCGCCGGTGCAGTGCAGTATTCGGCGTAGCCCCCGCCGCCGACAAGGGCGCAAAGGGAATCGCCTTCCCGCCAGTCGGCGACGCCCTCGCCCAGGGCCGCGACCTGCCCGGAAACCTCCAGACCCAGGATGTCGGAAACTCCGGGCGGCGGGGGATAGCGGCCCTCGCGCTGCAGGATGTCGGGCCGGTTGACGCCGGCGGCGGCGACGCGGATCAGCACCTCGCCGGGGGCCGGGCGGGGCAGGGGACGCCGTGCCGGACGCAGCACCTCCGCCCCGCCCGGCCGGGCGGTCTCGATACAGAGCATGTCGGTGGGCAGGGCGGTCATGATCGGCTAGTATCGGCGAGGCCAGTCAGGATGGGAAGACGGACATGGATCTGGACGACCTGGAACCCCGCAACCGCAAGCCGCCGCTGAAGAACCTGGAGGAAATGTCCATCCAGGCCCTGAAGGATTACATCGCCGACCTGGAGGCCGAGATCGATCGCGCCCGTCGGACCATCGCCGCCAAGGAGGCTGCCCGCTCGGGCGCCGATTCCTTCTTTCGGCGTTAATCGGTCCTTAAGGAATGACGTCTACGATAAGACTTGTTGGATGAACCTGTCGGATGGCAATCACGGCTCGTCCACACACACGAGACGCCTCCCTGTCAAACTTTCGCGCCGCCCTTCCGGGCGGCGCGTTTATGTTCGGGGGCGGCATTGCGGCGCCGGTTTCGGCGATCACTTCCGCGCCTTGGCCAGGCCCAGGGTCTCCAGGGCCTCTTCGATCTCGTCCAGGATGACCGGATCGTCGATGGTGGCCGGCATCTTGTAGGTCTCGTTGTCGGCGATCTTCTGCATGGTGCCGCGCAGGATCTTGCCCGAGCGGGTCTTGGGCAGGCGCTTGACCACCACCGCCTGCTTGAAGGCGGCCACCGGCCCGATGCGCTCGCGCACCAGGTTGACCACCTCCTTGACGATGGTCGCCGCGTCCTTGGCAACGCCCGCTTTCAGCACCATGAAGCCCACCGGCAACTGGCCCTTCAGTTGATCCGCCACGCCGATCACGGCGCATTCCGCGACGTCGGGGTGGGAAGCCAGCACTTCCTCCATGCCGCCCGTGGACAGCCGGTGCCCGGCCACGTTGATGATGTCGTCGGTGCGGGCCATGATGTAGACGTAGCCGTCCTCGTCGAAGTAGCCGGCGTCCGCCGTCTTGTAGTAGCCGGGGAATTCCTCCAGGTACGACGAGATGAAGCGCTGGTCGGCGTTCCACAGGGTCGGCAGAGTCCCCGGCGGCAGCGGTAGCTTGCAGCAGATGGAGCCGATGTCGCCCGGTTTCACCGGCTTGCATTCGGCGTCCAGTACCTGCACGTCCCAGCCGGGCGCCGGCTTGGTGGGAGAGCCGGGCTTCACCGGGAATGGGTGCAGGCCCATGCAGTTGGCGGCGATGGCCCAGCCGGTCTCGGTCTGCCACCAATGATCGATGACCGGCACCTTCAGCTTGGTCTGGGCCCAGACGAGCGTGTCGGGATCGGTGCGCTCGCCGGCCAGGAACAGCATCTTGAAGCCCGACATGTCGTAGCGCCCCAGCATTTCCGCGTTGGGGTCCTCGCGCTTGATGGCCCGGAAGGCGGTCGGCGCGGTGAACATCGCCTTGACCTTATGTTCCGCGATCACCCGCCAGAAGGCGCCGGCATCGGGGGTGCCGACCGGCTTGCCCTCGTAGACCAGGGTGGTGCAGCCGTGCAGCAGCGGCCCGTAGACGATATAACTGTGGCCGACCACCCAGCCCACGTCGGAAGCCGCCCAATAGACGTCGCCGGGCTGCATGTCGTAGACGTTCTTCATGGTCCATTTCAGCGCCACCATGTGGCCGCCGTTGTCGCGCACCACGCCCTTGGGTTGGCCGGTGGTGCCCGAGGTGTAGAGGATGTACAGCGGATCGGTGGCCTTGACGGTCACGCAATCGGCCGGCTGGGCCTTGGCTTCTGCTTCGGCCCAGTCGATGTCGCGGCCGGGGATCATGGCGGCGATCACCTGCGGGCGCTGCAGGATGACCGTGTGGCCCGGTTTGTGGCTCGCCAGATCGATGGCGTGGTCGAGCAACGGCTTGTAGGGAATGACCCGGTTGACCTCGATGCCGCAGGACGCGCTGACGATGACCTTGGGCTTGGCGTCGTCGATGCGCACCGCCAGCTCGTTGGCCGCGAAACCGCCGAAGACCACGGAATGCACGGCGCCCAAGCGGGCGCAGGCCAGCATGGCGACCAGCGCCTCGGGGATCATCGGCATGTAGACGATCACCCGGTCGCCCTTGCCCACGCCGCAGGACCTCAGGACCCCGGCGAAGCGGGCCACGGTGTCGCGCATCTCGCGGTAGCTGAACTTCTTGACCGTATTGCCGGTGACGGGGCTGTCGTAGATGACCGCCGTGCGCTCGCCGTTGCCTTCGTCCACATGGCGGTCCAGCGCGTTGTGGCAGGTGTTGCATTCGGCGCCCGAGAACCAGCGATAGAAGGGCTTGTCGCCGTCGTCCAGGACCTTGTCCCACTTCTTCACCCAGACAAGATCTTCCGCCGCTTCCCCCCAGAATCCATCGGGATCCTTAAGCGAGCGGGAGTACGCTTCCTCATAGCGATTGGTCATGGTCTTCCCCTTTGTCCGGCCGGCCGGGTTTCCCCCTTGTGGCCCGCGATGCGAGGGCCCGAGTTTGCGGCAAAACCGCCTATTTGCAAAGAGACAATGCGGATTGATCCCAATCCCCACAGCAATCGGCGAGTTCCCGGAATGCGGACACGAAGAGGCCCCGTTGGGCCCGGGAGAATCTTGGGAGTCTGGAAGGGGCGGGAAGGGGTCAGTCGGTGCGAACGACCGAGAAATAGGCGCCACCCAGGCCGACCTCGGTGAAGAAGACCCGATAGCCGACCGGCAGGCCGCAGCGCATCAGGGTCCACTGTTCCTGCCACTTGGTCTCGGCGATGCGGCCCAAGGACTGCACTTCGGGTTGGCGGACGACTTCGGCGGTGGCGAAGTGGCGCTGGTGGCACGAGCCGTCTGCGGCGTCGTCCTCTTTGAGGATGCGTTGTTGGGCGCGGGCCTGGATCAGGTCGGAGGCGATAGATTTGCCGAGACCGGCAGCCGAAGCGCCGTCACTCGCGGCAAAGGCCAGAGACCCGACTGTAACCGCCAGGGCCAAACGCCCAATCCCCACCATCCGCCAGCCTCCCTCTCAGTGCGATCGCCCGAAGGAGTGTATCCGAGAAATGGGCAGCCAGGCAACCGAGGCTTGGGATGCTTAATGAGATGTTGAAAACCGAGCGGAATTTTGTATAATCTAAGATGATGGAATGCAATATCACCAGAAGGTGGCAACAGGTCCGAAAATGTATATCGAGTCTCGAAGCAACTTTGTTCGGTTGAACGTGGCTCAGGAAGTTATGAGATTCGCTGTCACCCAGCAGGCGGAGTTTGTCGATACGATGACTCAGCAGGCTGAGGAGGCCCGCAAGGAAGCGGCCCGCAAAGCCGCAGCTGGAAAAGAAGCGGTCCGACAACAGCAAAAGGCGAATCCTTCTGACGATCCTGTCGGGCAAGCGTTCGGTTCGGACGAGAGCCAGCCGCAGAAGGTGGCAGGCGCCTTGGGTATTGCTATCGATATCCAGGTGTAGATAGCCGCGCGACTGCGCTTATCCGTTACCTAGGGGATGCCTTAGGTAAGCGGTGTTTTTTTGTCTGTGGTTATCCTTACCGTTCTGCCTTGGGATCGAAGGCGTCCTGCAGTCCGTCGCCTACAAAGTTGGCGGCCATTACCGTCGCCAGGATGAACAGGCCCGGATAGACCGCCAGGGCCGGGGCCGACCAGATCGTCTCCTGGGCATTGGTCAATAGGTTGCCCCAACTCGCGACCGGCGGCTGGATACCCAGCCCCAGAAAGCTCAGCACCGATTCCAGCAGAATCGTATTGCCGACCGATAACGTAGTTGCCACCAGGATGGGCGAAGCCAAGTTAGGCAGGATATGGACTCCCATGATGCGTAGCGGTCCGGCACCCTGGCCATGGGCTGCCTGCACGAAGTCTCTTTCCTTCAGGGCCAGGGTGGCGCCCCGCACCAGACGGGCCACCGTGGTCCAGCCGACCAGGGCCACGATGGCGACGATGCGATAGAGGCTGATGTCCGGGGAATCGACGACGATGTCGGGCAAGCCCAGCTTGCGTAGGTCGATGGCGGCCAGAACGATCAGCAGGGGCAGCAGGGGCAGGGCGATCACCCCGTCAGTGAGGCGCATCAGCAGGGCGTCGAGCAGGCCACCGTAATAGCCTGCCAGCAACCCCAGGGCGGTGCCGATGGCGGCGGCGGCCAACGCGGCGGTCAGTCCGACCAACAGCGATACCCGTCCGCCTTGCAGCAAACGCACCAGGAGGTCGCGGCCCAACTCGTCGGTGCCAAGGGGGTGGGTGGCCGACGTGGCGGCATAGCGATTGGCCAGATCCATGGCCCCGGCATCGATGCCCAGCAAGGCCGCGACCCAAGGCGCGCCCGCCGCCGCCAAGCCGAGCGTTAGCAGCAGCAAGGCGCCCGCCACGGCTGGGCCGTGGCGCAGAAAGCGGCGCAGGGCGAGGCGGGTGGGACTCATGGGCGCGCGATCCTCGGGTCCAGCCAGACGTAGGCCAGGTCGGCCAGCAGGTTGCCGGCCAAGGTGAGCGCCGTGGCGATCAGGAGGCCGACCAGGGCCAGGTTGAAATCGTTGCCCATCACCGCGTCGAAGATCAGTTTTCCCATGCCGGGATGGGCGAACAGGGTCTCGGTGACCAGGGCGCCGGAAACCAGGCTGCCCAGGTCGAGGGCAACCACGGTGACCACCGGGATCAAGGCGTTGCGCAGGCCATGGCGCAGCAGCACCCGCAGGGGGCCGGCGCCCTTGGCCCGCGCCGTGCGGATGTAGTCCTGGCGCAGGGTCTCGATCAGGGAGGAACGAACGTAGCGGGCGTAGCCGCCGATGTTGGCGATGGCCAGGGTGGCGACCGGCAGGATCAGGTGGCGGGTCCAGTCCCACCAGCCCTCGGCCGATCCGGCCCCGGCGGCGCTTGCCGGCAGCCAGCCCCAGGCCACGGCGAACAGCAGGATGAGCAGCAGCCCGACCCAGAAAACCGGCATCGATATTCCCGCGAAGGCGAACAGGTTGACCAAGTAGTCGAGTGGCGAGCGTGGCCGGGCGGCGGCCGCGATCCCAGCCGGAAAAGCGATCAGGAGGGCGAGCAGGAAGGCACTGCCCAACAGCACCAAGGTATTGGCCAGGGCGGGTGCCAGGGCCTCCAGGACAGGGCGGGAATATAGGCGCGAGAAGCCAAGATCGCCTGCCATGGCGGCCGACAGCCAGTGTCCGTAGCGCTCCAGGATCGACTTGTCGAGGCCATGAAGGGCGCGCAGACGTGCCGCATCTTCCGATGTCATCTTGGGGTCGGCGGCGATCATCAGGTCGATGGGGTCTCCGGGCATCAGGCCCATCAGCCCATAGACAACGAAGGACATGGCGAGCAGCACCATGATCGCTTGGCCCAGGCGGGAGGCGAGGAAGCCGATCATCGCCGATCCTCCCAGGGATTGCCGTCGCTCGGCACCAGGTGGCTGAAGTGGCAGGCGGCGCGATGGCCGCCGCCGTCAGTCTCTTCCAGGACCGGCGTCTCGTCCCGGCAGATGACGTCGGCCAGGGGGCAGCGGGGATGGAAGGCGCAGCCGGGAGGCGGAGACAGGGGGCTGGGCGGATCGCCCGGCAGGATTTTGGTCGTCGGACGCCGCCGACCGACGCGAGGCGCGGCGGCCAGAAGAATGCTGGTATAGGGATGGCGCGGCCGGGAAAATAGGGCGTCGGCCGGGCCTTCCTCGACGATGGTCCCCAAGTACATGACCGCCACCCGGTGGGCGATATGGCGGACCACGGCCAAATCGTGGCCGATGAACAGGCACGCGATGCGCCGCTGCTCCTGCAGGTCGAGCAATAGATTGAGGATCTGGCTTTGCACCGAGACGTCGAGGGCCGAGACCGGCTCGTCGGCGACGATAATCCGGGGGGCCGGCGCCAGGGCGCGGGCGATGGCGATTCTCTGGCGCTGTCCGCCGCTGAATTCGTGGGGATAGCGATTGGCGTCCTCGGGATGTAACCCGACGGCTTCCAGCAGTTCCGCCACCGCCTGGCGCCGTTCCACGGCAGATCCGATACCGTGGATGACCAGGGGTTCGGCGACGATGGCGCCCACTGCCAGACGGGGGTTGAGGGAGCCGTAGGGGTCCTGGAAGACCATCTGCAGGGCGCGCCGGAAGGGCCTGAGGGCGCGCCGGCCCAGACCGTTCAGCGGCAGGCCATCGAACAGCAGGGTTCCCCCGTCGGGGGGATCGATCAGAGCCAGGGCGCGGGCGAGCGTTGACTTGCCGCAGCCGGACTCGCCAACCAAGGCCAGGGTCTCGCCTTCCCGCACCGCCAAGTCGACGCCCCGTAGCGCCCGGACCGTCCCGCCTTTGACACGGAAGCTCTTCTCCATCCCATGGGCCTCCAGGATGATCGTCATGGTCTCGCCTTCCAACAGGCGACGCGGCAGCCGGCGTGGTCGGCCAGGGGGGGCTCGTCGTCGCGGCAGACAGCGTCGGCCAACGGACAGCGGTCGGAGAATCGGCAGCCTTCCGGCAGGCGGGCAAGGTCGGGCACGGCGCCATCGAGAGACGGCAGCCGGCCGTGTCGAGGCGCTTGGCCGGGCAGGGTGTCCAGCAGGCCGCGGGTATAGGGATGAAGCGGATGGGCAAACAACCTTCCGGCCGGGGCCCGCTCGACGATACGTCCGGCGTACATCACCAGCACGTCGTCGGCGATGGCCGAAACCGCCCCCAGGTCATGGCTGATGAACAGGATGGCTGTTCCAAGCTCCTGTTGCATGTCTTGCATGAGGGCGATGATCTGGGCCTGGACGGTGACGTCGAGAGCGGTCGTCGGCTCGTCGGCCAGCAGCACGGCGGGTCGGCAGACCAGGGCCATGGCGAGCATCGCCCTTTGCCGCATGCCGCCGGAAAGCTGGTGCGGATAGGCCTTGGCCCGCGCTGCCGGATCGGGGATGCCGACGCGCCCCAGCATGGCGACCGTCTCCGCCCAGGCGGTGTGGCCCCCGGAGCGGGCATGGAGACGGAAGGCCTCGGCTACTTGATCGCCGATGGTCATTACGGGGTTGAGGGCGCTCAACGGTTCCTGGAAGACCATGGCGAGGCCGGCGCCCCGGAGCTTGCGCCACTCCCGTTCCGTCAGATTCGTCAGGTCCCGGCCGGCGAACCGTATGCTTCCCCCGGTCAACCGGCCGGGGGGCGGCACCAAGCCCATGAGGGCTAGCGCGGTCACCGACTTGCCGCAGCCGGATTCGCCCACCAAGGCTGTAGTGCACCCGGGACGCAGGTCGAAAGATAGCCCGTCGGCTGCCTTGGCCGGGCCGGCAGCGGTGGGAAAGGCGACGGTGAGATCGACGATGGAAAGGACGGCATCCATGTCCCGATTATGGACTCTGCCGATAACAAATTGAATTGCTCGATTTTCTTGCTTTTCCGGGGCTGGAGCGCCGACGCCTGTCGGCAGGGGGAACGACCTTGCCCAAGGCAATCGGGTGAAGGCTCCAAAGGGGAGCGAACCCGTCCATCCCGCCCGCAATCGGCGGGCGGGACGCCAGCGTTCAGGCATATCGCCCTATGGAATCGCATATGTTCGCTTTATGGACTTGAGTCGCGTTTTGTTCTGTGGCAGTATGCCTCTATTCCACCTCGTCGTTCCCGCCCGCACCGGGAAGGAACCGGATCACGATGGAACATTTATCAAACTGAAGCCAGGAGTATGTGTCATGAGTCTTTTCTGGAGCGACGACGTGGATAACAACGGGAACGGCG
>JAMOBD010000075.1 GCA_039908345.1 Magnetospirillum sp. WYHS-4 | reverse complement strand
CCACCACGAAACCCCCACCTGAAACCCCGCCACCCCGGAATGTAGTGCTAACAAACCCGTGCCACTCCGTAACAGTCTGTTACAGAACAGCTTTTTCTCGGGCACTGTTCAAGTTGGGTAAGAGGGAAAAGAGATGGTTACTCTGACCGAATTCGCAGCAGGGAAGACTGTTGCCGAGCTTGACGCGGCCGGCAATAAGCTGGAAGCCATGGCCGATATGAAGGCCGCAGCAGCCAAGGCCGCCGCCGCGAAGGGGGGCGCCATCAAGGGCGGCACCGTGACGGCAGTCAAGGCCGGGACGGCGAATGTCGGCGGCACGGGCGCCGTCGCGACAAAGGCGGTGGCCACTTCGGCGAAGGTCAGTGCGGGAACCATCTGGACCGGCAAGGGGCTGAGCCTCGGGTTAGGCCTGGGCCTTGGCGCCTGGGGACCGGTTCTCCTGCTTGCGGGCGGGGCCGCGGCTGGATGGTTGGCCTACAAGCATTATTTCCAGAAGGCGGCTTCCTCGGATGAAGCAGTCATCGCCGAGGAAGCGACGGCTTAATGAGCTTGCTGTCTGCCTGGAATATCCGTTTTTGGGGATGGTAAAGGTGCATCGGGTGGAATTTGAATCTGCTTTGATGCCCCCCATTCCCACTCCGGGAACTCTGGTGGACTTGAAGCCTGGGGAGAAGGCGATCATCGACCGGATAGACGCCGATGTTCCGCTCAGGCGGCGTCTGTCGGCTCTGGGAGTTGTCAAGGGGGTCGAGATCTCGATGGTCAACAAGGCTCCTTTCGGCAATCCGCGAACCTATTCGCTTTTGGGTTACCAACTCAGCCTGCGCAACGAGGATGCCTGTCTCATCGTTCTGCAGCCGGCCAGTTGACCCTCACTTGCCGCACGTAAGCATTTCCTCGCTCCATTCGATCCCTCTTTTTTAGCGAATCCGATGGCCGATCAGAAGGATAAGGCGGTCACTGTCGCTTTGGTTGGAAATCCAAACAGCGGCAAGACGACACTCTACAACGCCCTGACCGGGACGAACGAAAGTACCGGCAATTACCCCCGCGTCACCGTTTCCATCAAGGAACGGGAAATCCGGCACAAGGGCTGGACCTTGCGCATGGTTGACCTGCCGGGGATTTATTCGCTCACCTCGCAGTCGCCGGAGGAGCGGATCGGTCGGGATTTCATCCAGTACCAGCGTCCCGATCTGGTCCTCAACGTGCTCGATACGGGCAACCTGGACCGCAACCTGTTCCTCACCACCCAGCTCATCGAGATGGGCCGGCCCCGGGTCTATGCCCTGAACATGGCCGACGAGGCGGCGCGCAAGGGGATATCGATCGATACCGCGACGATGGCTTCGATCCTTGGCGGGCACGCGATCAAGACGGTGGCCAAGACCGGCGAGGGCCTAGAGGAATTGCTCGACGCCATCGTTCATGTGGCGGAGACCCACCTTGGGGATCAGCCGACGGTGGTCCCCTACGACAGCCATCTGGAACAGGCGTTGAGCAAGGTACAAGGCCTGATCGCAGAGCTTCACCCCGATGCCTTGGAGGCCGAACAGTCCCGGTGGCTGGCCATCAAGCTTCTGGAAGGCGACGACGAGATGCTGAGGCGCGAGGGCGAGCACGGCCATTTGATGGAAATGGTGCGGCGTGAACGCTACGACCTCAGCCGTCACCATGGCGAGGACTGCGCGATCATGTTCTCGGACGCGCGCTACGGCTTCATTCACGGCCTACTATCCGAGGTGCGGACCATGTCCATGTCGCCCTCCGACCGCCTCGACATGACCCGGCGCATCGACGGGCTGCTCCTGCACCAGCTTCTCGGCCTTCCTATTTTCCTCGGCTTGATGTGGCTGATGTTCGAGTCCACCTTCACCCTCGGAAAATTTCCCGCCGACTGGATCGACGCCGGCGTGAAGGCGGTCGCCGCCGGGCTGTCGGGCCTGCTGCCGGACGGCCTGGCCCGCGACATGATCGTCGATGGCATCGTCACGGGCATGGGCGCGGTGATAATTTTCCTGCCCTATATTCTGATCCTGTTCTTCTTCATCGCCTTGTTCAGCGAAACCGGCTACTTGGCCCGTACGTCGTTCCTGCTCGACCGGATGATGCATATCTTCGGCCTGCACGGAAAGGCGTTCATCCCTCTGGTCATGGGCTTTGGCTGCAATGTGCCGGCCGTGATGGCGTCGCGAACCATCGAAAGCCCCCAGGCGCGGCTGGTCACCATCCTTATCAACCCGTTCATGTCATGCTCCCAGCGACTTCCGGCCTTCATCTTGCTGTCGGGCGCCTTCTTTGCGGAGAGTGCGGGCTTGGCCATCTTTGCCATCTACATGACGAGCATCGTCGTCTCCATGGGAACCGCCGTCTTCCTTAGTCGGTTCGTGGTCAAGGGCGGCACCGAATCCTTCATCATGGAACTGCCCCCCTATCGCATCCCGACCCTGCGGTCGGTAATGTTCCACATGTGGGAAAAGGCCTCGGATTTCGTGCGTATGGTCGGCGGAGTCATCGTGGTCGGTTCCTGCGTCGTCTGGTTCCTCCAGGCCTTTCCTCGGGAGGTGGCGTTCGACACCGACTACAGCTCTGCCATGGCGCGCGTCGAAGCGGAAGCCCAGGCGGGCCCGGAACGGGAGACGGTACTCGCGCGATTGCGCAAGGAACAGGAACGCGAACGGATAGAAAAAAGCTACCTGGGTCAGATCGGCAGGGCCATTAGCCCCGTCTTCGAGCCCCTCGGTTTCAACTGGAAGGATACGATGTCCATCATCACCGGTTTCTTCGCGAAAGAGATCGTGGTGGCCAGCTATGCCGTCCTCTACGCTCAGGAGGGCGAGGGCGAACAGGGGACGGAGGGTCTACAGCGAGCCCTGGCGGGAGCCATGACCCCGGTGACGGCATTTGCCTTGATGGTCTTCCTGTTGCTCTATAGTCCCTGCATGTCGACCTTGGCAGCGATCAAGCGGGAAGCCGGCGGGTGGGGATGGGCCATTTTCTCCGTGGGCTTTTCGCTAAGCGTGGCATGGTCCCTGGCATTCATCGTCGCGTGGATTGGAAATCGACTTTATACCTGAATCAGATCGACACCACTTCCCCGCTCATGATGTCGTGCCTTCTTGCCTGGGGCGGTGATTATTGATATTTTGAAAATCATGGAAACGATCGCGGCCGTGAAGGCCCTGTCCGCCTTGGCGCAAGATACCCGGCTGGCCGCCATGCGCCTGCTGATCCGCCAAGGTACCAAGGGTATGGCGGCCGGTACGATCGCCGAATCCCTGGACGTGGTGCCGTCGACCCTGTCCCATCACCTGAACGCCCTGGCCCACGCCGGTCTGGTGCGATCCTGGCGCGTCGACCGCCATATCTACTATGCCGCCGATCTGGAAACCATGCGCCGTCTCATTGCCCTTCTGACGGAAGACTGCTGCCGCGACAGCGGCTGCGGCTGCGGCGATCTGGCCCGTGCGATGGATTTTTGCGGAAGCTGAACCGGGGAGGCCGAGGCGGACGGGCGGATGCCCATCGCCTCGACCCCCGGCGTCCCGATCATGCGCTAATCGGACACCAGAGTCCGGAGACAGCATAGGGAGGAAAGGCGGCCCCGAACATCCGGTAGGCTACGGAGCGTCCTGCAAGCGGATGCGCATGCGCGCCAGTTCGGAGACGCTTTTGGCGCCGGTCTTTTCCATGACCCGGGCGCGATGGGTTTCCACCGTCCGCACTCCGATGCCGAGCTTCAGGGCGACGACCTTGTTCGAATCGCCCTCCGCCACCCGGTCCATCACTTGGCGCTCGCGGGGACTGAGACTGGCGACGCGCTGGCGGATTTCAGCCACCTCGATAGCCGTCCGTCGCTGTTCGACGTCCTTGGCGATTCCTTCGCGAATCCGTTCGATCAACACCTCCTCGTCGAAGGGTTTCTGCAGGAAATCCAGGGCTCCGGAGCGGAACGCCGCCACGGCGGCGGGCACGTCGCCATGGCCGGTGATGACGATCACCGGCAACACCAAGCCGCGGCGGTTCATTTCGCGTTGCAGATCGAGCCCGTCCATGCCCGGCATGCGGATATCGATCACCGCGCAGCCGGGCTGATCGGGATCGACGGCGTCCAGGAACGCTTCCGCCGAGAGGAAAGTCCGGACCGCAATTCCGGCCATGCCGAGATGGACCGACAGGGCGTCGCAGATCGCCGCGTCGTCATCCACGATGAAGGCGATGGGTTCATAGGGCTTCGACATCGTCGTCAACCTCCAGGATCGTGGGCAGGGTGAAGTGGAAAACGGCACCGCCGGTTCGTTCGGGATCGGCCCACAGGCGGCCGCCGTGGGCCTCGACGATGCTCCGGCCGATGGACAGGCCCAGGCCCATGCCGTCCGGCTTGGTGGTGGCGAAGGGTTGAAACAGCCGCTGCCGCATGTCCTCGGGAATGCCGGGACCGCTATCTTCCACCGAGACCTCGATGAACCCTGGGGACGCGGCCCGCGCGGTGACGATCACCTCGCGCCGCCGGCCACCAGCGTCGGCAATGGCCTGGATGGCGTTGCGCACCAGATTCAGGAGAACCTGTTGCACCTGGACCTGATCCACGCGGACTTTAGGCAAATCGGACGGAGTGACGGCCTTCAGGACAACCCCCTTCTGACCGGCCTCCGCCGCTACGAGAGCCAGGGCCTCCCCGGCCAGGTCGCCAACGGTGGCGGAAATCCGGCGGGAATCTCCCTTGCGCAGAAACCCGCGCAGGCCACGGATCACACGGTCCGCCCGCTCCGCCTGTCCGACCGTCTTGTCGAGCAGGCCGACCAGCGCCTCCGAGGCCCCCTCCGTCACCGCCAATTTGCGGCCGGCCCGCGCGTAGCTGATGGCCGCGGTCAAGGGTTGGTTCAATTCGTGGGCCAGGCCCGAGGCCATCTCCCCAGCCTCGGTCAGCCGGGCCGCATGAGCGATGGCCGACTGCTGTTCGTGCAGACGGACCTCCATGCGGCGCCGTTCGCTCACCACCGCCCCCAGGAACAGGATGGTGACCGTCAGAGCCAGCATCAGCAGTTGGAAGGAGATCACCTCCGAAATGGTGAATTTCTCGATCACCAAGCCGACGATCAGGCCGGCCTGGGTCGCAGCCACCGCCAGGGTAGCACCTTCCAAGCCATGACGGACCGCCATCCAGATGGCGGGAAGGAACAGAAGGTAGAACAGGCGCCCTTCCGCTCCCGCAGGGAGCCCGAAGACCAGGAACAAGGTCACCACGATGCCCATCCCCTGCAAGAGCGTCTCGGCGACCAAGCGAGGGATTGGGCGCCAAGCGACCCCGCCCAGATGGACCAGAAGCAGCGGGGCGACGACACTGATCCCGATCACCTCGCCGACCCAGTAGCGGAAGGCGATGCGGGTCAGGTCGGCCCAGGGAAACAGACCGAGCGTCATGAAGAAGGCCACATACCCCACGGCCACCATGCTGGCCGTGACCGCCATGCCGCCCAACAGCCAAGCGACGTCGCGCAGCCGACGAAGCCGCGTCTCGACGCCCAGGCGGGTTCTCAGGAAGTGGGTGGCGAAGCCATAGCCCAGAGCGATGCCAAGATCGGACAGCGCCGTCGCCCAAAAAGCCACCGGTTGCCCCCGCACCAGCGCATCGGCGGCCATCAGGGCCAGCGCGGCCAGGGGAATGGTCCGCGGCCCGAAGGCGAGAAGCATGGCGACGCTAAGGCCCGAAGCGGGATTCCACGGCGTGATGTTCAGGGGAGGAAGTTCATGGATGTAACTCACCCAGTCCAGCGCCAGATAGGTGGCCAGATAAAGTCCGTATATTGCCGGATGTCCTCGGCCGAAAGGCTCTTTTTGCTGTTCTTCGGTCATGACGAATAACGATTCCGTATTTGAACGGATGTTTGACGGTCGCCTTTTCAGGCTATTCAAGACGAGGAAATCCTGGCGGAAGGATGCGACCGATGCAAACGCTTTGGCGGACGATCCTCCTTCTGACGGCTTTCGCGGGATGGAGCGATGCGGCCCTGGCTGCCCAGGCCGCACCTCTGGACCTGACCGGCCACGGTGTCGGCATCGCCGCGCTGGTGGTTTTCGGTATCGCCTACGTCCTGGTCATCGCCGAGGAAGTCACCCACCTGCGCAAGTCGAAGCCGGTGGTCCTGGCGGCCGGCGTCCTCTGGCTGATGATCGCCGTCGCCTATGCGGTCGAGGGCCGCCCGGACGAGGTGGGGCAAGCGGTCCGCCACGTGCTGCTGGAATATGCCGAACTGATGCTGTTCCTGCTGGCGGCCATGACCTACGTGAACTCGTTGGAGGAACGGCGGGTCTTCGATGCCCTGCGCGCCTGGCTGGTCCGTTCGGGATTCAGCTATCGCAAACTGTTCTGGCTGACCGGCATTCTGGCCTTCTTCATTTCCCCGGTCGCCGACAACCTGACCACGGCCCTTCTCATGTGTGCCGTGGTGCTGGCGGTGGGCAAGGATTCGCCACGCTTCGTCTCCCTGTCCTGCATCAATATCGTGGTGGCCGCCAACGCGGGCGGCGCCTTCAGCCCCTTCGGCGACATCACCACCTTGATGGTCTGGCAGAAGGGCATGGTGCCGTTCTGGGACTTCTTCCGCCTCTTCGTTCCTTCTCTGGTCAACTATGCGGTGCCCGCGACCCTCATGCATCTGGCGGTGCCGGCCGGCACGCCCGCCGCCCGCGACGAGACCGTCCGCATGAAACCCGGTGCCCGACGCATCATGGGGCTGTTCGTCCTGACTATCGCCACCGCCGTCGCCTTCCACAACTTCCTGCACCTGCCGCCGGTGCTGGGCATGATGACCGGGCTGGGACTGTTGCAGGTGTTCGGATATTTCCTGAAGCGTCGTACCGAGGCCGTCGACGGCATCCCTTTCGACATCTTCCACAAGATCGCCCGCGCCGAGTGGGACACCCTGCTGTTTTTCTATGGCGTGATGATGTGCGTCGGCGCGTTGGGTATGATCGGCTACCTGGGGGCCGCCTCACAGTACTTCTACGGCCAGTTGGGCCCCACCACGGCCAACGTGTTGATCGGTCTGCTGTCGGCGGTGCTCGACAACATCCCCCTGATGTTCGCGGTGCTGACCATGCGGCCGGACATGGGTCTGGACCAATGGCTGCTGATCACCCTGACGGCCGGCGTGGGCGGCAGCCTGTTGTCCATCGGATCGGCGGCCGGCGTGGCTCTGATGGGACAGGCGCGCGGCGCCTATACCTTCTTCAGCCATCTGCGCTGGACGCCCGCCGTCGCCCTGGGTTACGCCGCCAGCATCCTGGCCCACCAGATCCTGAACGCGGGAACGCCATGAGATCAGAAACCGCTCTCGCGAACGAAGGCTGCCGCGGCGGTGCGCCATAGGCGATGGGCAAGGCTGCGCGGCGGTCCGTCGAGGAGCACCCGCCCGCGCACCGTGCGGAAGGGATAGGCGGCCGGGTCGGCGGAAAGCTGGCTCCGGTACAGGGTGTCGCGGGGAATCAGGTGCTTGTCCTCTTCCTCGCCGATCACCGGCAGCGGTCCGCCGAAGGCTGCGGAGAAGGCGGGATCGGCCAGGACGCGGGCGGCGGCGGAATCGATGAAGGAGACCATGGCCGGCAGATCCGGCAAATCGGGGTCGTCGGGAACGAAGCGCCCCGTGGCGCCGGGCGCCACTTGGCCGAGATCGGCTTCCGCCAAGTAGGCCTCCACCCGCGCCCGCCCTTCCCCAACCAGGAGCGCCAAGCGGTCGGTGGCGCCGATCCAGCGGCCGGGCCGCAATCCATCGGCCAGATCGACGATACGTCCCGCCACCGGCGCCGCCAGAAGGCTGCGGGCGCGATCTTCTGCCAGCCCCGCCAGTTCGGCTCCCGCGGCCGCCAGATACCTTTCGATCACCTGGCCTTGTTCCAGGAATTTGGCGTGGGCGCCTTGGCGCTCGATCTGCCAGCGGAGAGTCTCGATGGTGCGCCCGGCTTGCCCGATGCGATGGTCAAGGTCGGCGGTGGCCAGGCGAATCAAGGGCTGGCCGGCGACGACCGCCTGCCCTTCCCCCACCAGCACCGCCTCCACGTGGCCGGCCCAGGGCGGAAAGATGGGCGAGGCGAGGCCTGCTTGCCAGAGCGCCGGCGCCTCCACCGTCCCGCGCCATGGCAGGAACAGAAGTCCCAGCAAGGCGACGGCCAGACCCGACGAGGCGAGCAACCGCGGATTGGCCCGCAGGGCCTTCCGGCGGCGCCACCATTCGAGAGCCTCGCGCCCGATGGGACGGCCGATGAACCAGACCACTTCCACCGCCATCAGAAAGACGCCCAGCACCTTGAAGAAGTAATGATAGACCAGCAGGGCGATGCCGAGGAACAGGAAGAACCGGTAAATCCAGGCGGCATAGGCATAACCCAGCAGGATGCGGCGGTGGCGAGGCGGCGAGGATTCGGGCGGCGGCTCGTCGAGCCCCAGGGCCAGGCGCCGCAAGTGCCAGCGGGCGAGGGCGAAGGAACGATCCTGCAGGTTATCCACGCCCAGCCCGTCGGCCAGGAAATAGTAGCCGTCGAACTTCATCAGCGGGCTGGCGTTGACGGTCAGGGTCCCCGCCAGGGTGACGGTGGTCAGCAGGAAGGCCGCCGTGCGGGCCGGCCCGTCTGGCAGCAGGCTCCAGGCCAGTAGCGCGTAGGCAGCCAGGACCAGTTCGGTCGCCACGCCGGCTGCGGCCACGCCCAGGCGAGCGCGTTTCCCGGCCAGCATCCAAGCCGCCGAGGTGTCCGTATAGAGCACCGGCCAGAGAACCAGGAACGCCAGTCCCATGGTGGGTACGGGCGCCCCCTGGCGCCTCAGGGCATAGGCGTGGCCGAATTCGTGCGCCACCTTGGCCGCCCCGAGGGCCAGACCGTACCAGAACAACCCCTGCAGGTTGAACAGGTAAAGAAAGGTCTGGACGTAGCTGTCCCATTGGCGGGACGCGAGGTAGAGCCCCACCAGGCCAGCCAACAAGCTGACGAGCAGGAAGCCGCGCCGGAACAGCAGTCCGGCGACCGGAAGAGTGGCGCGCAGGAAGCGGTCGGGCTTGAGCAGCGGGATGCGGAAGAACAGGTAGTTGTGCAGCAGCCAGGAGGCCCAGTGGCGACGGCCGGCCTTGGACTGGGCCTCCAGGCGCCGGAGATCGGCCGCCGTCTCGCTCCGCGTCAGTCCGTTGGCCTGCAGGAACCCGACCAGGGCCTGCACCTCGGCCGGCGTGGCCTCCAGGACGGTTTCCGCCCGCAGGCGGGCGATCAGGGCATCGGCACGCCCGGCGGCCCAGCGGGCCAGCATCTCGAACTGCGGCCAGGCGATGCGGAAGAAGCGGTTGCGCACCGGATCGTGCAGGGTATAGGTCGGCCAGCCGTCCAAGCCGTCCGGCCCCCGCAGCAAGGCAATCTCCTCGCGCAAGGATGGCAGGGGTGCCTTGGCCGGGTCGGCGAACATTCAGAACCCCAGCAGTTGGCGAAGCGCCGCGAGCGGCCGTCGGAACAAATACCAGGCCAAGAACACATCGCCACCGTAGACCTTGGCGGTTCCCTTGAGGCCGATGCGTGGCGGTGCCGTACCGTCGTCCAGGCTGGCTTTCAGACGATAGGCGAGGATGCGGTCCGGGTTGGGTTCCGCCTCGTAAGAGGCGGTGCGCAGATGGGCCGGCAGGGGATCGAGGGGGGCGATGTTGAGAAACAGCGCGATGCGGGCGCCCGGCTCGACGACAATGGCATCGGCCACCGGAAGCCAGACCAGAATCTCCACTTGCGCCGGATCGGCCAAGGTCAGGATACGTTCGCCCACCCGCACGGGGCGGCCGATCCAGTCGTTGACATCGCCGAAGACGGCGATGCCGGCCCGCGGCGCCTTGACGCGGCCGCGTTCCAGAAGTTCCTCCGCGTGGCCGGCCTCGGCGCGCGCCTTGTCGATCCGGGTCAGCAGGATGGCCCGCTCGGCCAAGCTGTCGCGGTCTCCGAAGGCGGCTTGCGAGGCCTTTCGGTGTTCGGCCTCCGTCACCGCCAGGGTCTTCAGCGCGACCTCGTGGCGGCTACGGGCCTCGGTCTCGTCCAGGCCGAACAGGGGCTGCCCCTCGACGACCGGTTGGTTGGGTTGCACATGGAAGGTTCCGACCACGCCCTCGCGCGGCGCCGTGACCACCACCGGGTCGCGGGGAACGATCTCGGCAGGGGCAAGGACGGAAAGGGGTACCGGAACCGCCCCCAGCGCCGCCAGGAGTGCCAGCGCCGCGACCCGGGTCCCGATCCGGCGGGCTGGGATCGCGGCCCCCCGCCAGCTTCGGCCAACCCGATGGCGGGCCAAGGTCTCGCCGTAGCCATCGGCCAGGCGTTCGCCCAGCAGCCGATCGCCTTCCCCCCATGGGGTATCGCGCACCAGCCACAGACCACCCAGCGGCGCGCTCCCCCCCGGCACCTTGAGCGGCAGCCAAAATGCATGGGGCGGGGCATGGCCTGGCCAGTCGTCACGCAACCAACCTTCGACATCCTTGGCGGCCAGAATGGCCGGATCGTCCCTGGCCACCTTCGCCAGCAGGGCCGCCAGCCATTGCATGAAGGGAGCGTCCAGGGCGGGGCGCTGCACGCCCGAGACCGCCGCTACCTCGCCGCCGCCCGGCCCGGCCCGCCAGAAGGCGGCCAGACGATAGGGCAGCAGACGGCGCGTCTGGTTGACCAGGACGAAGCCGAAGGCTTCCTCGCTCTCGGCATGGCGGGCTTCCTTCTCCAGTTGCAGAAGTGTCGCCAGCCCGGTCAGCCGGGGATCGGGAGCGCTCATTTCGGGTCCTGCGGAAAGGCGACCTCGCCGCTCATGCCCGGCACCAGTTCGGGCGCCTTGTCCTTCACCGCGCCGTAGATCTTGATCGACTGGCTGACCGCATCCACCCGCGCCCCCAGCTTGGTCACCACGGCGGAATAGGTCTTGCCCGTCTCGTCCAGGCGCAGGGAGAACGGGGCACCGGACTTCAGCCATTCCATCCAGCGCGAGGGGACGATGACCTCCACCTCGACCTCGCCGTCCTC
Organism: Magnetospirillum sp. WYHS-4; assembly: GCA_039908345.1. NCBI lineage: Bacteria > Pseudomonadati > Pseudomonadota > Alphaproteobacteria > Rhodospirillales > Rhodospirillaceae > Magnetospirillum > Magnetospirillum sp. WYHS-4. The sequence goes on along the minus strand of JAMOBD010000075.1, from coordinate 2,522 downwards.
GATGATGTCCATCAGCTTCTGTCCGGCCGAATAGCCCTCGTGGGCATGGGCCTTCAGTTCGACCACCCGCCCGTCGAAGGGAGCCTTCAGCAGGCAGTAGGAGACCACCGCGGACGCCATCGCAACCTCGGCCTCCGCCTTGCCGGCTTCGGCCTCGGCCATCGCCAGTTCCAGGTCGCTGACCGAACTGAGCCTGGCCAGTTCGCGTTTGACGGACAGCGTCTTGCGGGCCCCGTTCAGGTCGGCCTGCGCCTTCTGGAGTTGGGCCTTCTGGATGGCGCAGTCGAAGCGGACCAGCATGTCGCCCTTGCGGAATCGGTCGCCGGCGCGTACCGGAATTTCGGCGATGATGGCGTTGAGCTGGGCCGACAGGGACGATTCCGAGCGTGGCGCCAAAAGGCCGCGCAGGCGCGGAGCCTGGGAATCGGCGGCCATGGCCGGGGATACCAACCCGATCAGCAGAACCGGCAACCAGCGAAGCGAGCGTTTCATGGCGGGCTCGCCCCTCGATGGATCACTGCGGCGGAGATTGGGTTGGATCTTGCTCGGTCGGCGGACCGACCTGCGTTCTCAACCAAGCCGTCCAGGTTCCCTGGCCTTCTTCGGCAACCTTGCGTTCCCCGTCCCCTTGATCGGGAACCGGCGCTTCCGCGGAAGGCTTGGGCGCTGCCGGGGGTGGCGGCAACTGGCCGCTCTCCCAGGCCTGGAGGCTTTGTTCGATGGCCGCCGCCAGGGTCGGAAGATCGCTGGAAGCGACGGCCTCGGGCAAGGGGTCGGCGCCCACGGAAACCTGGATACGGCCCGCCGCATTTTGCAGCTCCGCATAGGACGAGTCGCGCTGCAACTCGACGAAGATCGCCTTGCTGACGCGGCGAATGGCTTCCAGTCCGGTTTCCGCCTGCGCCTGACGGGCGGTTTCGGCTTGAGTCCTGAGGCGGCTGGCCACCTCGGACATCTCGTAGGACAGCTTGAAATCCTCGCGCGCTTGGTGGTAACGCAGCAGCGCAACGCTCACCTGGGTCACCGCCGCCATGCTGAGCGCCATGCGGCGCTGGCGCACAAGTTCCTCGCGCGCCTCGTTGAGCTTCAGGTTCTCGAATCCCGACAGCAGGTTCATCAGGTTCCAGGTCAGCTTCAGGCCGCCCTCCACCCAGTGCTGGTTGTAGAGATAGGAATTGCCGCTGTACTCGATATCGGTGTTGACCTCGATACCCGGCAGCATGCGCAGGATGGCCTTGCGGGTCTCCAGCGCGCTGATGCGTTCGTTGTAGTCCTCCTCGCGCAGTTCCGGCCGGTTGCGCAAGGCCGCTTCCTGCAGGGCATCGACGGGAGCCGACACTTCGGGTACCCCGAAGACCGAGGTGTCCGGTAGCGCCACCCGGAAGACCGTCCCCGGCGCCAAGTTCATCAGCGAAGCCAGTTCGGCCTTGGCGAGAATGAGGTCGCGCTTGAGGGCCCCGATCTCGCGCACCGTCTCCAACAAGCCCATCTGGTAGTCCAGGGCCTCGTTGGGCGACTTCAGGCGGCGCCCTTCCGCCGCCTTGGACGCCTCGACGGCGGCGCGGGTCTCCACTTCCAAGGCTTCGACGCGCGGCAGCAACCGCTGGGCGCTCACCACCTTCCAATAGGCGGTGCGCACGTCCTGGACGATGTTGTGGACGACCTTGCGGCGGCGTTCTTCCGCGATCAGCTTGCGGTCGGCCAACTGCTTGCCGCGCAGCCACGACACGCCGAAGTCCAGCACGTTCCAGGTGACCGTCAGGTCGGCGGTCGGATAGGCCTTGTCCGAGGAAGTCGAGGATTCCAGGGACTGCTTGCCGTTGATCAGCGATTTCGAGGTGGCGCCCGATTCGTTGCTGCGCGTCGTGTAGCCGGCGTCGGCCACGACGCGGGGCAGCAGTTCCCAGCGCGCGAAGTCCAGTTCGCCCTGGGCCAGGGCGCTTTCCATGACCTTCAGCTTGTGGTCCAGGTTGTGCTTGATGGCCCGCGCGATGGCCTCGGGCAGGGAGATCGCCTTGGCGACCGGCTCCTGGGCTTTGAGCAGGGCGGCCCGGTCGCTGTCGACCCGCGCCTGGATCTGCTCGGCCGTCAAAGGTTCCGGCGTCGCGGCACAGCCGGCCAGGACAACCAGTGCGCAAGCGGACACACCGCCGGACAGGCGGCGACACCAACGGGTCATGCCGAACATTCTCATTCTTTCCATCGGATCAAGACTCTTCCCCAATTCGTATTCCGACGTCCGGTGATTTATATACCGACCCGAGCGCCGCTAGCAAGGCGGCTTCCTCCCGCTGCGACTGGCCCGCAAAGTCGGCCAGTTGGGCACCAAGGCCCGCCGGGCCGTCCCAGGCCGACAGGTCGAAGCCGGCTTCGGCATCCGGCGCCAAGCGATCGAGCCAAGCCAGATCGGCCGTCGCCGCACCGATGTCCAAGGCCGCCCCGCGGCCGGGAGCCCCGGCACCGCCACGCGGAGCGCCGCCTTGGCCTTGACCTTGACCTTGGCCCTGACCGCCGGGACCGAG